>NZ_JACFYJ010000128.1:0-19333 GCF_037126505.1 Paraburkholderia bengalensis | reverse complement strand
TCGCGGCTGCGCGTGGCGCGCCGTGGCTCGCCGTCGCGTTCGTCGCGGGCGTGTTCTGCTGCGGCATCGGCTTGCGCCTCGTGCCCGGCCTGCTGCCGGGCAATGGGGCCTCGATGGTCGCTGCCGCGCAGCCTGCGTCGCCGTGGGTAACGGCGGCCGCCGGCTATCAGGCGCTCTATTCGCGCGATACCGTTGCCGTCACGACCGATCCCGCCGTGTCCGCGAGAACCGTCGCCGACGTTCGGCAGATCGACGGCCTGGCCTTGCGGGTGCCCGACCTGAGCGCGCAAGGTTTGACGTTCAAGCGCGTCCAGCGGCTACGCTTTCACGACAGGGCGCTCGTGCAGATCGTCTATCTGCCGAAGACGGGCGGGCCCGTCGCGCTGTGCGTCATGAAGGATGCGAAGCCGGACCAGGCGCTCGCGGAGCAGAAGATCGAAGGCATGGACGTCGTCACGTGGCGTCAGGCCGAATTGGGCTATGCGCTGATCGGCACGGCAGGCGACGTCGATCTGAACGCGCTCGGCAAGGTGATCGCCGGACACGCCGTCGACGCGATGTTCGGATGGACGCCCGTTCTCACGCCGAGCGTCGCGAGCTGACTGCGATGCGGCCCGTTCTTCGCGCGAACGCACGGCGAATCGGGGCGCGTCGCGCCGCGCGCGAACGCGTCGCTATACTTGAGGGTCAATGCCGCGAAATGACCGCATGCGGGCGGTGCGGCACTCCTCACCAGGGCTCGAGCGTATGAAGGTCGACGATACCGTGCTGATGGCATATGTCGACGACGAACTGTCGCCGCAAGAACGTCAGCTGATCGAAGACGAACTCCGCGCCCATGCGGAGCTCGCGGACAAGGTCGCGCTCTTTCAGGCCTCGCGCCTGCCATACCGCGGCGCCTTCGCCGCGCAGAAGCTGCCGCCCGTGCCCGCCAGTCTCGTCAAGCGTGTCGACGATCTGATCGCGCGCAGACGGAAGCCGCGCAGCAGCCCGTCGCCGCCGCGTCTTCCGCCGCAAGCGGCGCCAACGATCCCGCCATCGGACACAGCGCCGCCCTGCCGCCTTCCCAGCCCGTGCGTTCGCGTCTGCGCATCGCGCCTGCCTGGCTCGCCGTTGCATTCGTCGGCGGCGCGTTCTTCTGCGCGCTCGCGCTGCGGCTCGCGCCCGGCGTTGGGCTTGGCACGGGCACGAGCATCGTGGCGAACCCGTCCGGCGGCGCGCCCGGCAGCGGCACAATGGCTGTTGCGTCGACGATGGCCTCGCTGCCGTGGGTCCAGGTCGCGGCGAACTACCAGCAGCTCTATTCGCGCGACACGGTTGCCCACATGTGGCCCGACGTCTCCGACGCGCAAAGCACCGTCGACGAAATCCGCAACGAAGACGGCATTGCGTTGCGCGTGCCCGATCTGAGCAAGGCGGGCTTGCGTTTCATCCGCGTGCAGCGCCTGAAATTTCATGGCAAGCCGCTCGTGCAAATCGTCTATCTGCCGAAGACGGGCGACCCGGTCGCGCTGTGCGTCATCAAGGAAGACAAGGCGAACCAGGCGGTCGCCTCGCAGCGCATCGACGCAATGAACGTCGTGACATGGCGCGAAGCCAGCCTCGGCTATGCGCTGATCGGTCCGTCCAGCGCCGGCGATCTGGTGCCGCTCGGCAAGGAGATCGCCGAACGACACTTCGATCCGCTGTTCGGATCAGTTTGACGTCGCAAGCGCCTTCGCGCGCTTTATCCGGCTGTGCCTTGAACGCGTGTGCTCGCATGAACGTCGTGCGAGCGCCGCGCCATTGCGAAATCAGATGGAATAGCCCGAAGTTGCCAGGTGTTGTATTCCAGAAGCGCTGCAAACACAGATAGCGCACGACCCGACCGACGGGGGTATCGGCGCACGCGGGTTTGCGCCGCGATGGATACGGAGTACACATGCGCATTGCCATTTTCACTTTCAGCGATCGGTTGTTCGATCAGATCAGTCAAGCATTCGAACAAACGGGCACTTCCTGTACGCGCTTCACCGACGAGCTTGCGCTGATCCGCTTCCTGCAGCGCGACAGCGCGGCGCTCGTGATTGTCGATGCAACGCAGCGCCAGCTACCCGCGCTCGCGACGCTCACGTGGCGCGCCTGCCACTTTCGCACCAATCTGCCCGTGCTGATGATCGGCTGTTCGTGGGACAGCGATGCCGTCGTCGAGGCGCTGGACGCGGGCGTCGACGAAGTCGTCATCGGCACGGCGAACGTCGACGAGATCATGGCGCGCGCGCGGCGCTCGATCGCGCGCTGCCGCGGCACGCGTGTGATCGACCGGTTGACGGTGGCCGGCTACACGATCGACCGCTCGGCGCGCACGGTGAGCTTCGGCGAACGGCGCGTCTCGCTGACCGCGCGCGAACTGAGCCTCGCGTGGCTGCTGTTCACGAACGCGGGCACGCCGATGACGCGCGAGCAGCTGGCGCGTGCCGTCTGGGGCAAGGACGCTGATCTCGCGGGCCGCTCGCTCGAACAGCACATCTACAAGCTGCGCTCGAAACTCGCGCTCGACAGGCACGATGGGCCGCAGTTGAAAACGATCTACTCGCTGGGCTATGTGTTCGTCGCGAGGTCGCGCGAAAGTGTGGAACCGTGGATCGAACGTGACGAACGCCGTGGCGAAGGCCGCGATAAAAGATGCCGCGAGGCGCTCGCGCCGCTGGCTGCTTGAGCGGTACGCTTGCCGGCATTGTGCGTGCGCGCTGTGTCGGCAAGAAAATCCGGCAGCATCGGCAGACGCCGCCTACACTCGAATTCGCGCCGATGTTCAACGGCCCACCCGAATGCGAGGAGCGTGCCTGTCATGGTTACGGACATCAAGCGGATCATGGTAATCGGCGCTGGCTTTGCCGGCCTGTGGAGCGCGCTCGGCGCCGCGCGCAAGCTCGACGAACTGGGCGTGCCCGCGCGCGAGGCCGAAGTGGTCGCGATCAATGGCACGCCGTATCACAGCATCCGCGTGCGCAACTACGAGCAGCCGCTCGACGCTACGCTCGTGCCGCTCGCCGACGTGCTCGAGCCAGCGGGCGTGCGCAGCATTCAAGGCATCGCGCGCTCCATCGATCTGCCGAACCGTCGCGTGGAAATCGAAGCGGACGCGCAATGCCAATGGCTCACCTATGACCGCCTGATCCTCGCTGCCGGAAGCCAGCTTGCGCGCCCCCCGATTGCGGGCTTGAGCGAGTTCGCCTCCGACGTCGATACGTACGCGGGCGCAACGCGTCTGCACGACCATCTGCTGCAGTTGGCGCGCATGCCGGGGCCAGCGGAGCGGCTGAGCGTCGTCGTGGTCGGTGCGGGGTTGACGGGCATCGAACTGGCCGCCGAGATGCCCGCGCGGTTGCGCAGTCTGTTCGGCGAGAAGGCGCGCGACGGCATTCGCGTCGTGCTCGCGGACCGTTCCGCGAGGATCGGGCAGGCAATGGGCGGTGCCCAGCCCGTCATCGAAGCAGCGCTGCTTGCACAAGGCGTCGAACTGCGGCCCGGCGTGTCGCTTGAAGCCGTGACGCGCGACGGCGTTCAGCTCACAGGCGGCGAGCATATCGCGGCCAACACTGTCGCCTGGTGCGGCGGCATGCGCGCGAGCCCGCTGACGGCGCAGCTTCCCGTGACGACCGATTCGTTCGGACGCGTGCCCGTCGACGCTTTCTTGCGCGTCGAATCCGTGCCCGGCGTGTTCGCGGCGGGCGATTGCGCGCGCATCCTGATCGACGGCGAGCGGCCGTCGATCATGTCGTGCCAGCACGCGCGGCCGATGGGACGCTTTGCAGGCCACAACGCCGTCAGCGATCTGTTCGGCGTCGACATGCTGCCGCTGCGCATCGACTGGTACACGACGATACTCGACCTCGGTCCGTGGGGCGCCGTCTACACGGAAGGCTGGGAGCGCCGCCTCGCTTCGCAGGGCGCGCCCGCCAAAGCGACCAAACGCACGATCAACTGCGAGCGCATCTATCCGCCGCGCACGAAGCAGCGCGACGATATGCTGCAGGCGGCGGCGCCCGTCATTCAGACGCCGCCGTACACGGTTCGCGAATCGGATTAGCGTCGCCCGGAACCCGGTGCACGCTTTCAGCGGATCGGGCTCAACGGTTCAGCGTATCCGACGGCGATTCGTTGAATTCGCGCCGATAGCCGTTGATGAGCGTCGAGCGGTTGCTGACGCCCCATTTGACGGCCGTCGCGAGAATGCCGTGCTCGTGCGCGCTGTCCTGGCCTTCGAGTTCGGCGCGGATGCGCTCCATGCGCAGCCGGCGGATGATCTCCGTCGGCGTCGAGCCAAGGCTCGCCGCGAACGCGCTTTGCAGCGCGCGGTCGGTTACGCCGATCTGCGCGGCGATCTCGCGAATCGACAGATCCTTGCGCTCGAGGTTGTCGAGCAGATAGCGATATGCACGCCGGTAACGCGCAGGCAGCCGCGCGCCGATATCGTCGAGTTGCTCCGGCGCGCGCGCGGTCCGCTGACCGTAGCGCGCCAGCGCGACCGCTTCGTCGCGGATGCAACTGACGGCCGCGAGCGCATATCGCGTGTACAGCTCCAGCGATTCGCCGCTGCGTCCCTCGACATGGCGCAGCTTCGCGAGGCAATACAGGTATTCGAGCTGCCTGTGGCTTTGCGGCATGCGCACTTCGGCCGTCAGGGACGTGAGCATCGACTCGGCCAGCGACGTCGCGCCGCCCACGAGACTCGCCAGCACGATCTCGATGCGCACCACGCTCTGATAGTTCTGGATGCCCTGCTTGCCCGCCCATTCCGCATGGGCGATCAGCGCGAGCCGCGCGTCGCGCTCCCCACCCGCAAGTTGCGCGAGCAGTTCGAGAAATTCGATGCGCTCGCGCAGCAGCCGGTCGTCGATCGACCCTGTCAGCACGCGCAGCGCAACGGGCCGCTGCGGTGCGATATCACTCGTCAGATCCACTTGCCAGTAGATGTGATCGGACAGCGCGGCGTGCGAGCGCAACTGGCTTTGCGCCTCGACATCGACACGCACGGTGCTCAGCAGCCGCTGCCAGCCGGCGGCATGGCTCACCTGCGCGGCCGATTCGTCGAGCAGGTCTTCGAGCGTATCGAGCGCGGCACGCGCGTCGCGCAGACGTCCGACGCTGAACAGCACGCCGAACGCGCCGAACAACGCGTCGAGCCGCTGCGCCGCGCTCGCGCAGGGATGATCGGCGATCCGCATGAAGCATGACATCGCGGTGCCGTAGCGGTAGCGGAACAACGCCTGCCAGCCGGCGTTGCGCCACGACACGAAGCGCATCGCGTCCTTGTCGTCGCGCATGCGCTTTTGCGCTTCGCGAAACGAATCGTCGGCATCGACTTCCATGCCCAGCGACAGTTGCAGATCGCCCTGCAATTGCAGCAGCGCGGCAGGCGACGCGTCGTCGTCGCTCTCGACGAGACGCTGCACGTGCGCGGCGGCTGCCTGCACGTTGCCGTGGCGAATCAATTCGACGACGCCCGATGGCGCCGACGGCGCGTTGAGCATCGACAGATACGGAAAGTAGAAGGTAGCGAGCATGGCGAGTTCCGTCATAAGACGCGTGCAGCGAGCGGCGCAAGCCGGGCGACGCTGCGTAAGCGCGTTGAAGCGGCCGCGACTTCATCGACAAAGCGTCGCGGCAATGCAATGCAATGTACGCATATACGAATGTGACATTCTCAACAATCGGACCAACGCGGTGAGCTTGAGCAAAGTTGAGAATCGGCGTTCGGGGCAGAGACGCGCAGAATCAGGCGCCGCGCTAGAATGCCCGTCTGCATGGAGAGCCGAGCCAATGGATTTACGCACCGATCTGGATTTCTTCAAGCTGCTGACGGGCAGCTATGCGCGCCTTGTCGGCGCGGAACTCGTCGCAGGGCATCAGCGCGCGGAAGACGCGGCTGCCTGGCTGTATCACGACGCGCCATTTGGCTTGCTCGCCCACAATACGGCCGAAGACCCTGTGTTCGTGTATGGCAACCGTCGCGCGCAAACGCTGTTCGGTTACGACTGGGACGAATTGACGGCGCTTGCGTCGCGTCTTTCGGCTGAAGCACCCGAACGCCGCGAGCGTCAGGCATTTCTCGATCAGGTGACGCGCGACGGCTTCGTCACGGGCTATCGCGGCGTGCGCATCGCGAAGTCGGGCAAGCGCTTCTGGATCGAACGCGCGACCGTGTGGCAACTGATCGACGAGCACGGCACACTGCGCGGGCAAGCCGCGATGATTCCGCAGACGACGTCGCTGTTGGAATAGGCTCTCGCGCGTTTGATCGTTGTATGGCTTCTTTTTCGGCGCGTCAGGGTCCGCGCCGCCGCACCGCTTTTTTCAACTGCTGCGCTCATTTCAGCGCCATCTGCGTCTTGTCGGCGGCCGCGCCCGACAGTAGATTCAACGATACATTTCCCATCGCGAACGCGCCGCCAATCCTGTCGGCTGCCGTTCCCGATTCACTTGCGAGAGCGTCGAGTGCGCTTGCGCTGCCGTCCAGGTCAACCCCATGTATCAGTACAACGAGTTTGACAAAGCTTTCCTGCAAGCCCGCGCCGCCCAGTTCCGCGACCAGATCGAACGATGGCAGGACGGCAGGCTCCCTGAAGATGCATTCCGGCCACTGCGGCTGCAGAACGGCTGGTACGTGCAACGGCACGCGCCGATGCTGCGCGTCGCTGTGCCCTACGGCGAGTTGTCGAGCGCGAGCAGCGCGTGCTGCGCGCGTCGCGCGCGAATACGACGCGCCCGAAGCGGACGTCTACCGTCGCGCGCTCGATGCGCAGCGCGCGCTCGGCACCATCCGTCTGCCCACGCATCACGCACACTTCACGACGCGCACCAACGTGCAGTTCAACTGGATTCCGCTTTCCAAAGCGGCCGATGTCATGGACCTGCTGGCCACCGTCGACATGCATGGCATCCAGACGAGCGGCAACTGCATCCGCAACATCTCGTGCGACGAGCGCGCAGGCGTCGCGCCGGACGAAATCGCAGACCCGCGCCCGTTCGCCGAAATCATGCGTCAATGGACGACCATGCACCCCGAATTCGCGTTCTTGCCGCGCAAGTTCAAGATCGCGATCACGGGTGCCACCGACGATCGCGCTGCAACCGAATGGCACGACGTCGGCCTTCGCCTGCGTTACGACGCGAATGGCGAACTCGGCTTTCGCGTGACGGTCGGCGGCGGCATGGGACGCACGCCCGTGATCGGCACCGTGCTGCGCGAGTTCCTGCCGTGGCAGCACATCATGAACTACATCGAGGCCGTGGTTCGCGTGTACAACCGCTATGGCCGGCGCGATAACAAGTACAAGGCGCGCATCAAGATTCTCGTGAAGGCTGAAGGTCAGACCTATATCGACGAAGTCGAAGAGGAGTTTCGCCAGATCGTCGAACTCGACGGCGGACCGCACACGATCCCGCATGCGGAACTCGAACGCGTCAGCGCGTATTTCGTGCAGCCTGTGTCGTCATCCGTCAACAAGCCGTCCGACCCGCATGCGCGCGCATCGATTCACGACGCGGCGGCAAAGCATCCCGCGTTCGCGCGCTGGCTGGAGCGCAATGTGGCGCCTCACAAGAATGCGTCGTTGCGCATCGTCACGCTGTCGTTCAAACGCCTGTTGCAGGCACCCGGCGATGCATCCGCCGATCAGCTCGATCAGGTCGCCGATCTCGTCGACGCTTTCTCGGCAGGCGAAGCCCGCGTCACGCATACGCAGAACATCGTGCTGCCGTGGGTCCATGAAAACGACCTGTTTGCATTGTGGGAAGCAGCGCGCGGCGTCGGACTCGCGAGTGCGAACGTGCACTTGCTGACGGACATGATCGCGTGTCCGGGCGGCGACTTTTGCGCGCTCGCCAACGCGCGCTCGCTGCCCATCGCGGAAGCGATCACCGAACGCTATCAGGATATGGACGAACTGGAAGACATCGGTGAAGTCGATCTGCACATCAGCGGCTGCATCAACTCGTGCGGACATCATCACAGCGGACACATCGGCATTCTCGGCGTCGACAAGGACGGCGCCGAGTGGTATCAGGTGACCCTCGGCGGATCGGATGGCTCACATGCAAGCGGCCAGGCACAGCCGGGCAAAGTGATTGGCCCGTCGTTTTCGGCGCACGAAGTGCCCGACGTGATCGATGCCGTGCTGCGCACCTATGTCGAACATCGAAGCGCATCCGGGCCGCGTCAGGAGACGTTCATCGAAACGGTGCGGCGCATTGGGCCCGATCCGTTCAAGCTGGCTGCCAACGCGGTCCGCACGCCCATGGAGGTGTCCGTATGAACGCGCAGGTACGCATCCGCATTCTCGGCGCGGACGATCATCGCGCCGATGCCGTCGAACGTGTCGTGACGCTCGATAACGACGCCGATCCGCTCGCGTCTCGCGACGCGATTGCCATCGCGCAACGCGTCGAGCTTTGCTTTCCGGATTTCACCGACGGCCGCGCATTCAGCCAGGCCTATCTGATCCGGCGGCGCCTCGGCTTTACAGGCGATCTGCGCGCGACGGGCGATGTCCTTGCCGATCAGTTGGTCCAGATGGAACGCACGGGCTTTACGAGTGCCGTGCTGAAGGAAGGTGTCGATCCCGCCGATGCGAAACGTCAGCTTGAGCGTTTCGCATCGTTCTATCAGGGCGATGTGGTTCGCGAAGCGCCTTTCAGGCAACGCGAGGCATAGTCGAATCGTCGCGCCTGTTTTTGCCGAGGCTCGCGTTGTCCCTTGCGGACAACGCGAGCCTCGTTCATTGCAGACGGTCAATCGCGCGCCAGCGCACGTTCGACGGAAATCTGCGTTGGCATCATGTTCACGTTCGCGTTATGGATCACCCACAGCGAACCCGCCACGATAATCGCAATCAGCAACGCGGTGCAGATGAAGATGCCCGTATTCGAACGCTGATCCGCCGATGAGCCCAGGTGCAGGAAATAACGCAGCTGCACGACGAGCTGCGCGACGCACAGCACGACAACGGCCGTCAGCCCCATCGACTTCGGCACGAGATGCGCCATCACCACGCCAAACGATGCAAACGTCAGCGCCAGTGACAGCAGCATGCCGACCACATAGCTCGTCACACTGCCGTGCGAAGCATTCGATTCAGATGTTTTGCTCATAGAAATTCACGCAGATAAACAAGGCTGAACACACAGATCCATACGAGATCGAGGAAGTGCCAGAAGAGGCTCAGGCATGCGAGACGACGTTGCGTCACAGGCGTCAGGCCGAACTTGCCGACCTGATGCATCATCACGGCGATCCACAGCAGCCCGCTCGTCACGTGCAGACCGTGCGTGCCCACCAGCGTGAAATAGCCGGACAGGAATGCGCTCGTCGAAGGGCCTGCGCCGTCGCCGACCAGCTTCGCGAACTCGAACACTTCCATGCCGATGAATCCCGCGCCCAGCGCGAACGTCGCCGCGAGCCAGCGAATCACGCTGCTTCGACCGTTCGCGTGCATACTCAACATGGCCATGCCGAATGTGAAGCTGCTGGCGAGCAGCAGCAACGTCTCGCCGAGCACGTAGGGCAACTCGAACAGCTGCCTGCCCGCAGGACCGCCCGCCGTCGCGTTGGCGAGCACGCCGAACGTCGCGAACAGCGTCGCGAAGATCAGGCAGTCGCTCATCAGGTAGATCCAGAACCCGAGTGTGGTTCGCGTTCCGCTGTCGTGAGCGTGGTCGTGGTCGTAGCCGTGCACGTCGTGATGATCGCGGGCCTGATAGGTCGATACGCTTGTCATGGTCAGACCATCTCCGCAGTTTGCTCGTTACGTTCGTTGTCGATCTTTGCGTAACGCTCGTTCTCGATACGCGCCACTTCCGCAGCGGGAACGTAGTAGTCGACATCCTGATCGTACGAACGCGTGATGAAGGTCGCGATCATGCCGACCAGGCCGATTGCCGCGAACAGCCACATGTGCCACACCATCGCGAAGCCGAACAGCAGGCTGAATGCGGCGATGATGAAGCCCGCCGCCGTATTGCGCGGCATGTGGATGTCTTCGTACTTCGCGGGCCTTGTATGGACGCGCCCCGACTGCTTGTTGTCCCAATGCTGCTCCAGCGACGTAATGACGGGAACGTGCGCGAAGTTGTAGAACGGCGCGGGCGAAGCCGTCGACCATTCGAGGCTGCGTCCGTCCCACGGATCGCCCGTGAGGTCGCGATACTGCTCGCGCCTGTAGATGCTCACGGCGAACTGGATCAGCAGCGCAAGAATGCCCATGCCGACGATCACCGCGCCGATCAACGCGACGATCAGCCACGGATGCCACTCGGCGACCGAGTAGTGGTTCATGCGGCGCGTCATGCCTTCGAAACCGAGGATGTACAGCGGCGTGAATGCGAGCCAGTAACCGACCAGCCAGCACCAGAACGCGACCTTGCCCCAGAACTCGTCGAGCGTGAAGCCGAACACCTTCGGGAACCAGAAGCTGATGCCCGCCAGACACCCGAACACGACGCCGCCGATGATCACGTTGTGAAAGTGCGCGACGAGGAACAGGCTGTTATGCAGCACGAAGTCCGCGCCGGGCACGGCGAGCAGCACGCCCGTCATGCCGCCCACGGCGAAGGTCACCATGAAGCCGATGGTCCACAGCGTCGACGAGTGGTAACGGATGCGGCCGCGATACATCGTGAACAGCCAGTTGAAGAGCTTCACGCCCGTCGGCACCGAAATGATCGACGTCATGATGCCGAAGAACGCATTCACGTTCGCGCCCGAGCCCATCGTGAAGAAATGGTGCAGCCACACGAAGAACGACAGAATGCCGATCGAAGCCGTTGCATACACCATCGACTTGTAGCCGAACAGCGGCTTGCCCGAGAACGTCGAGATGATTTCCGAGAATGCGCCGAATGCGGGCAGAATCAGGATGTACACCTCCGGGTGACCCCATACCCAGATCAGGTTGATGTACATCATCGCGTTGCCGCCAAGCTCGTTCGTGAAGAAGTGCATGTCGAGATAGCGGTCCATCGTCAGCAGCGCGAGCGTGCCCGTCAGCACGGGGAACACCGCGACGATCAGGATGTTCGTGATCAGCGCCGTCCAGCAGAACACGGGCATCTTCATCAGATTGAGCCCCGGCGCACGCATGCGCAGGATCGTCACGATGAAGTTGATGCCGCTGAGCGTCGTGCCGAGGCCCGACACCTGCAGCGACCATATGTAGTAGTCGACGCCCGTCGTTGGACTGTAGCCGAGTTCGGACAACGGCGGATACGCCACCCAGCCCGTCGCCGCGAAATCGCCGACGAACATCGAGATCATCACCAGCACCGCGCCGACTACCGAGAGCCAGAAACCAAGCGAATTGACGAACGGATACGCGACATCGCGCGCGCCGAGCTGCAGCGGCACGACCACGTTCATCAGGCCGAGAATCAGCGGCGTCGCGACGAAGAAGATCATGATCACGCCGTGCGCGGTGAAGATCTGATCGTAGTGATGCGGCGGCAGATAGCCCGCCGCGTCACCATAGGCGATGGCCTGCTGCGCGCGCATCATGATGGCGTCGGCGAAGCCTCGCAGCAGCATGATCAGCGCAAGAATGACGTACATCACGCCGATCCGCTTGTGATCGACGGACGTGATCCATTCCTTCCAGAGATAAGTCCACTTGCCTGCATACGTGATGGCCGCGAGCAACGCGAACCCGCCGAGCATGACGGCGCCGAGCGTGCCCATGATGATGGGCTCGTGATACGGAATCGCGTCGAGCGTGAGTTTTCCAAACATATCCATTACTCCGATACCAAAGCCGCGTGCGAGGGCAAGCGGGCCGGCTTCACCATCATGTCCGCCGTCGCCGTCGTGCAGATCGGGCGGCCCGACGCGTCACGCATGTACTGGAACGCGATCCCGTCGAACAGCCCCGGCGCAACATTGCTGTAGAGCGCCACGGGATTCTTTCTGCTGGGCTGCTGAAGCACGTCATACGCGGCGACGCTCAACGCTTGCGGCGACGCTTTCGCGCGCGCGACCCACGCGTCGAAGTCGCCGCGGCTCCTGACCACCGTGCTGAAGTTCATGTCCGAGAAGCCGGGTCCGCTGAACGCCGACGAACGGCCCGCAAACGTGCCCGTGCTGTTGGCGATCAGATGCAATTGCGTCTGCATGCCGGACATCGCATACACCTGGCTGCCCAATTGTGGAATGAAGAACGAGTTCATCAGCGATTCCGCCGTCAGGCGGAAATCGACAGGCGTATCGACGGGCAGCGCAAGCTCGTTGACGGATGCGACGCCGTAGTCCGGGTAGATGAACAGCCACTTCCAGTTCAGCGCGACCACTTCGACGCGAACCGGCTTGACGTCGGACTCGAGCGGCTTGTATGGATCGAGGCTATGCGTTGTCTTCCATATCAGTACGGCAAGGGTCGCGACGATCAGGCAGGGGATGGCCCACACGACGACTTCGATCGTGGTCGAATGCGCCCACGTCGGCGCGTATTTCGCGCCTGTGTTCGATGCGCGATAGCGCCACGCGAAATACAGCGTCAGCGCGATCACGGGTATCACGACCAGCAGCATCAGGCCGAGCGCGATCAGGATCAGGTTCTTTTCCTGTACGCCGATGTCGCCTTTCGGATCGAACAGGACCATGCTGCATCCGCCGAGCAGGCTTATGGCCCCAGCAGCGGCCAGGCGTCCCGCCGCAGGCAGATGTCTTCGTATGGAGTGAGAGAGGGATGGATGTCCCGATGTGGGGGGAGGAGCCCCGCGTGTAGGTGGCGTGCGCATGCTTGTCAGGTTGGTTGCCGGGTTTCATAACACCATGCATGTATCCCCAACGGGCACTCACGCGGCCGCTCCGCTCCTGCTATCCGCTATCGGCTGGCCGAACGGGCATGGCCTTGTGGCGGATACATACATAGGCTACGTCGGCGCATGCTAGAGTAAGACATAGGCCATACATTTGCGACAAGATGCCACACATACCCTCTCGGAAGCGCGCCGCGCAGCGGCCGGACTGGATCACGGATTTCACGGACAGCGGCAAGGCGCGCTACCAGCAGATCGTCGATCTGATCGAGCGCGCCGTCGCCGACGGCAAGCTCAATCCGGGCGACCGCCTGCCACCGCAGCGCAAGCTCGCCGAACTGATGGGCGTGGACCTCACCACCGTCACGCGGGGCTTGACGGAGGCGCACCGGCGCAACCTGATCGAATCGCGCGGCCCGCTCGGCACCTTCATCGCGCCGCCAAAGGCGACGTTCATGCAGCAAGTCGATCTGAGCATGAACATCCCTCCGCCTCCCGCCGGCGTCGACCTCGCCGTCCTGCTCAAGCGCGGGCTTTCGCAGGTGCTCGTGCGCAGCGACATCGACCTGCTGATGACCTATCAACTCGGCGGCGGCAGCGACACGGACCGGCAGGCGGGCGCCGCATGGCTCGAACCGATACTCGGCCGCGTGGAGCGCGCGCGCGTCGTAGTCACGCCGGGTGCGCACTCGGCGCTCGCGGCGCTGATGCTCACGCTCACGAAGCCCGACGCACGCATCTTCACCGAGCAGCTGATCTACCCGGGCCTGCCGCTGATCGCGCGGCAGCTTGGCCGCTCGATCGAACCGATTGCCTGCGATGCGCACGGAATGCAACCCGACGCGCTCGACGCAGCATGCGCAGCCGCACGCGGCGGGCTGATCTATCTGAACCCGACCATCCGCAATCCCACCGCGCAGACCATGCCCGAGCGGCGTCGCAAGGAACTCCTCGCGGTCGCGACGCGCCACGATGTCCCCATCGTCGAGGACGATCCCTATTGGCTCTTCGCCGACGACGCGCCCCCACCGCTCGCGAGTCTCGCGCCGCAGCAGGTGTATTACCTTTCCACGCTGTCCAAGTGCATCTCGCCGGGCTTGCGCGCGGCGTTTCTGGTGTTGCCTGCCGCCGCGGATCAGGATGCGTTCTTGAAGGCGCTGCGCTCGCTCTCGCTGATGTCGCCGCCTTTGACGACGTCGCTTGTCACGCAATGGATACTCGACGGCACGGCGTCGGAAGTATTGGAAGGCATCCGGCAGGAATCGAAGGAACGGTTGCGGATCGCCAACCAGATTCTCGCGAACGCGAGTGGCGCGTCGTGCAGCGGCGGCATCCATGTATGGCAGCCGTTGCCCGCGCACTGGGCCGCGCCCGCCCTCGCGGCTGCCGCGCGCACAGAAGGACTGGTGGTAGCGCCAGCGTCCGCGTTCAGCCAAAGCGGCGAGGCACCGAACGCCATCCGGATATCGCCGGGAGGACGTGTGCGGCGCAGGGATCTGACTTCGGCGTTGAGAAAGCTCGCGGATCTGCTCGCGAGCACGCCATCCGCCGACGACCGCGACCGTCTGCTGATCTAGCGCGCGAAGCGCATCGCGCGAGATCTGCTACGCCGAAAATACGATCAACTGCTGCTGTACGCAGCCGCTGCGTGCACGAATAATGTTGTCAACGCGCTTCGGAGCATTTCCTTCCTCCTTTTAACCGAAGCGCGTCGGGATCACTGCGCGAGTGCCCGCGGCCCTCGGCCCTCAACCCGCAGAGCTTGCAGCGAAGAAGCAACCAGCGTGGCAAGCACTAAACCCTGGCGCCCACACAGGCGCCGGGGTTTTTTCTTTCAGGATCGATGCCTTCCCGAATCAGCGCATGCCGCCGCTTGCAACGAGGTGCTCGCCCGTCAGCCAGCCGGAGTCGCCGGAGGCAAGGAACACAGCGATCGTCGCGATGTCGCGCGGCTGACCGATGCGGCCCAGCGGCGTCATGCTGACCGCCCACGACTCGAAGTCCGAGCCGATGATGCCCGCTTCGTGCGTGCCTTCCGTGGCGATCACGCCCGGATTGATCGAGTTGACGCGGATCTGGCGCGGGCCCAGTTCGCGCGCCAGCACGCCCGTGATCGCATCGACGGCGCCTTTCGTGCCGCTGTACACGGCGCTTGCGGCCGGCGTGAAGGTCGACACGACCGAGCTGATGTTGATGATGCTCCCGCCTTCCTTCATGTGCTTGGCGGCGGCCTGCGTCGTCAGCAGCAGGCCCAGCACGTTGACATTGAACTGCTTGTGGAATTGCTCCTCGGTGACCTCTTCGATCGGTCCGAGCTGGTAGATGCCCGAGTTGTTGACGAGAATGTCGATGCCGCCATACGTTTCGACGGCCGCATTGATGATGCCTTGCGCTTCGGCTGCTTTCGAAACGTCGCCGCCGACCGCGATCGCCTTGCCGTTGGCCGCCGTGATTTCGGCGACCACGGCATCGGCTCCCGCCTTGCTGCTCGCGTAGTTCACGACGACCGACGCGCCTTCCGCCGCGAGCGCCTTCGCAATACCCGCGCCGATGCCCTTCGATCCGCCCGTGACGACGGCTACCTTCCCTGCAAGCTTGCTCATGATCTGCTTCCTCAATCGATTTGATTCCGTTGGACGGGGCCGGCAGTTCAAGAACCGGCCGGCCTGCGATGGAGTGAATGTAGACAGATGATCCGCCGCGATAAAGCCGTCCGCGGCGAATTGACTTGAAGGATCTGGCGAACAATCGAGACAACGGACTGGATGCCGGCAACCGATCCCGCGTGGATTCTAGCGCCCGCGGCGAGAGCGCGCCCGGCAGGGGCCGCGTCTGGGGCGACGGGCGACGGGCGCCGGAGGCTGCGGCTGCGGCTGCGGCTGTGGCTGCGGCTGTGGCTGTGGAATAGCCGGGAAAGCGGAAGGCGGCGACGCCATGCGCGCGCCGCCCCCAAACGTCGCATTCATGCGATGCCGCGTGGCCCGACTCGGGACTCAGGCGGCTTCATCGGTCGCGCTGCCGCGCACCAGCAGCACGGGACACGCCGCCATGCGCACGACACGCTCCGCGACGCTGCCCAGCATGAGCCGTTTCACGCCGCGCCGGCCATGCGTGCCGAGCACCACGAGTTCCGCACCGATGCGCGCCGCGCAACGGTTGAGCGCCTGCGCGATGTCATCGTTCAGCGGCTCCGTTTCGATCAGTTCGACGGTGCACGCGACGCCCGCTTCCCTGCACAGCGCTTGCACGCCCTCCAGCGCGCGGGCACCATCGTTGCGCAGCGCCTCCGTCAACACGACGGGATCGTAATAGCCCGCATCGCTGAAGAATGGCGTCGTGTCGACGACGAACACGGCGTGCACGGTGCCGCTGGTCAGCGAGGCCATTTTCACGGCTTCCTGCGCGGCCTGCCTCGATGTCTGGCTGCCGTCGACGGCGACGACGATCTTCTTGTACATGACCCCGCTCCTTGAAATATCCGAAAAGCCCGAACGCGAGATCGCATCCCTGCAAAGGCGTGGACGATCGCGCGCAGCGTCGCTACATGACCCATTCGGCTTCGCGCAACTTCGCCAGCCGGCGGCGCAGCTTTTGTCCGAAACCCTGACGCTTGGTCCCGTCGGTGTGCCGATGCAGGTCGCGCGCCGTGATCGCGCATACGGCAAGCGGCGCCTTGCCCGCCGCCTTCGCCATCTGTTCGAGCGCCGGCCGGCTGCCACGCGCGCCGAGCGAGCAGAACAGCGCGACATGCCGGATCTGCGCGCGCTGCGCCTTCAGCCACGCCAGCGCCGGTGGGGCGGCGCCCCTCGCCCACACGGGCGCGCCGACGACGATCGCGTCATACGCGGATACGTCATGCAGCGGCGGCAGGACGTCCGCCGGCCGGTGACGCAGCGCGTCGATCAGCGAGCGCACGTAGCCGCGCGCGCCCAGGCGCATTTCGGCCGCGCGGCGCTCGCGGATCGCTTCGATATCCGCGCCCAGTTCAGACGCGAGCATTTCGGCGATCTGCCGCGTCGTACCGCTGCGCGAGTAGTACACGACCAGAATCCTGCATTGCATGACGACCTCTCCAACACACTCTCCGGGTTCACGACACTTCGATCAGCACCTTCAACGCATGCGTGCTCGCCGCGCGCGAGAACGTCTCGTAGGCCGCGAGCATGTTGTCGAGTGGGAAGCGGTGCGTGATCAGCTGTTTCGGATCGAGGCGCCCCGCGCGCATGGTTTTCATCAGCATGGGCGTGCTGACGGTGTCGACGAGCCGCGTCGTGATCGCGATATTGCGGTCCCACAGTTTTTCCAGATGCAGGTCGCACTTCACGCCGTGCACGCCGACATTCGCAATCGTGCCGCCCGGCGCGATCAGCGCTTCACAAAGCTCGAACGTGGCGGGCACGCCGACGGCTTCGATCGCGCAGTCCACGCCCGTCGATTCCGTCAGCGCGAGCACCTGCGCGACGGGGTCGCCGTGACTGTTGTCGATGCACGCCGTCGCGCCGAAACGGTGCGCGACATCGAGCCGGTTCGCGTCCGGGTCGATCATGATGATCTGTGCGGGCGAATAGAACTGCGCCGTCAACAGCGACGCAAGGCCGATCGGTCCCGCGCCGACGATCGCCACCGTGCTGCCCGGCTGCACCTTGCCGTTGAGCACGCCGCATTCGAAGCCCGTCGGCAAGATGTCGGACAGCATCACGAGCGCTTCTTCGTCGAGGCCGGGCGGAATGCGATACAGACTCGTCTGCGCGTGCGGAATGCGCACGTATTCGGCCTGCGTGCCGTCGATGCGGTGGCCGAGTATCCAGCCGCCCGTCGTGCAATGCGAGTACATGCCGCGCCGGCAATAGTCGCACTGCCCGCACGACGAAATGCACGACACCAGCACGTGATCGCCGGGTGCGAGACCGCTGACGGCGCTGCCCACGCTGTGCACGACGCCCACGCCTTCATGCCCCAGAATGCGCCCGGGCTCGCAGGTCGGCACGTCGCCTTTCAGGATGTGCAGATCGGTGCCGCAAATGGTCGTACGCGTCATCCGGACGATGGCATCCGTCGGCGCGGACAGTTCGGGCATCGGGCGCTCGTCGAGCGACTTCTCGCCGGAACCGTGATAAACGAGTGCTTTCATGAATCGTTCTCCAATCGGGGAGTTCGGGATCAAGCGGATCGCACCCCGCCCAATCTAGGCGAACGTAGCCGCGCCGGGTTGACATCGATCAAACGACGCCGAGTCGGCGCTCAATCCAAGCCAATCGAAGCCAATCGGAGTCAATCCGAGTCAATCCGAGCCAGTCGGGTCGCGATCCGGGACCGCTTGATCTGCATCAATCGGCACGCCGGACCGGCCACTAGACTCGACTGCATTGCGGGCCCGTCTGCCCGCTCACGTTTCCTGGTTTGGGAGCAACGGCGATGACCTGTAAAAGCATCCTCGTGCAACTCGACGCGGGCGTTCACGCACATGCACGCCTCGAAGTCGCACTGCGCCTCGCGCATCAGTTTCATGCAAGGCTGACGGGCCTCTTCGCGAGCTACATGCCCGACCCGCGAGCGTTCTTCGTGATGGCGGGCACGGCCGACTACTACGTGGCGCACGAGCGGCAGCGTCTGGAGCGCGCGGCCGCTCTCGAGCGCCTGTTCCATGCGGAGACCGTGCGCGCGGAGGTCGACAGCCGCTGGCTCGCGGCCACGGGCAACGCCAACGAGTTCGTGCCGCCGCACGCCCGGCTGGCGGACCTGATCATCGCGGGGCAGGATGATCCGGACGATCCCGAATCGTTCGTGGCCGACCAGTTCATCGAACATCTGCTGATGTCGGCGGGCCGGCCCGTGCTGCTGCTGCCGGCCAGCGGATCTGCCGCGACGCCCGGACAGCGCGTGCTGGTCGCGTGGGACGGCAGCCGCGAAGCCACGCGCGCCATTCACGACGCGCTGCCGTTTCTCGCCCAAGCCGCCGACGTCACGCTGCTCACCGTCAACGCGATGCGCAGCGAGCCGCCCGGCTCGCGCCTGCCCGGCGCCGACATCGCGCTCACCTTCGCGCGTCACGGCGTGCACGTGAACGTCCGCGAAGTGACCGTCGAAAGCGACACGCCGATCGGCGACGTGCTGCTGTCGCAGGCCGCCGACACCGGCTGCGACCTGATCGTGATGGGCGCGTACGCGCATCGCGGCTGCACGAGCTGGTGCTGGGCGGCGCGACGCGCACCGTGCTCGCCTCGATGACCGTGCCCGTGCTGCTGTCGCACTGAGCGTCTTGCCGAAAAGGAACCGACATGAGCTACAAGACCTTGCTCGTCCATCTCGACGATAGCCGCCGCTGCGAAGCGCGCGTTGCGTTGTCGCTAGAACTCGCGCAACGCTGGGATGCGCATCTGATCGGCCTGTACGTCGTCTGCCAGGACATGTTCCGGCCCATGTACGGGCTGCACGCGCCCTTGTCGCCCGCGCGCGCCGAGGCTCAGGAAGCGGAACGCCGCCAGCTGGCCGAGGACGCGTTTCTCGGCGCCGCCGAACGCGCCGGCCGCAGCGCCGAATGGCG
>NZ_JACFYJ010000127.1:0-19543 GCF_037126505.1 Paraburkholderia bengalensis | reverse complement strand
GGCGGCGGCGCGCGCCCGTCCGGCCCGCCGCCAGGGCACGGCGGCAATGGCGGTAATACGGGACCAAGGCCGTCCGGGCCGCCGCAGGGGAGCGGCGAGCACGGCGCCAACCATTGAACCGCGCGCGGGTAGTGTCTGCCATCGCGGGAAGCAGCTAGAGGCCGCTCACGTCGCCCATCGGCAGCGACAGCGTGCCCTGGTCGATGAAGTGCGTTCCGCCGGTTATCCCACCCGCGAGACGTCCGCGCAGCACGTACGGAAACCGGCCCGTCTGTGCGCTGTCGGCGAGTGCGAATGCCTGGCGGACGGCGGCGAATGCGGGCACCGTCAGCGGTACGGTGACGACTGTTTCGCCGAATCTCGGCACGCTCCCCGCCTCGGCGCTGACGCCGCTCGCGAACGGCTTGCCGTTCAGCTCGAGTTCGACGGAGACGCCGTTGTAGTCGACGGCCGATTCGCTCGGGTTCTGCACGCGCAGTTTCAGGTTGAAACGCATTTCCATCCCTTGACCCTCGAGCGGCTCGATTCCCGCGACGTTCACGCGCAGGGGATCATGACCGAACATGCCGGCGCAGCCGCCGAGGCCTACCAGCAACGCGACGAGCAGAAGCAGACGGACGATGCGGGAGGCGCGGTCAGCAGTCATGGTCGTGTACCTCACGAAAGACAGGGTGTCGTCTGGATTCTAGCGTCGCGCCGTACGGCAAGCGCGCTCGCCCCGGCGGCTCCCGCGAGGAGCCTCTGTTGCCATTCCCGCCACGATGCGGCCGATGAGCGACCAATGCGACCAATGCGACAATCGCGCCGCCCTGGCCTTGCGCGCGGCCGCGCAAAGCAAGTGTGTCGAAACGCTGACGCCGGCGCGCGTTTCGTTGTACCGTTCGGCGTCGTCTGACGCGCAACCTTCTGCATGAAACTAAAAATCGAAACTATCGTTCTCGCCGCCGATCTTGCCGGCACGTTTCTCTTCGCGATCGAGGGCGCGGTGGCGGCGATGCACAGCGGCCTCGACCTGCTCGGCGTGATGGTCATCGCGTTCGTCGCCGCGCTGGGCGGCGGCGTGACGCGCGACCTGCTGATCGGCGCAACGCCGCCCAATGCGATCCGCGACTGGCGGTATCCGGCGCTGACGTTCGTCGCCGGGCTACTGACGTTCGTGTTCCACGCCTACGCGCAGGGGTTTCCGGCGTTCTGGCTGATGGTGCTCGATGCGGCCGGTCTGTCGCTGTTCGCCGTCGCGGGCGTCGAAAAAGCGATGCTGTTCGGCATTCGCCCGTTCGTCGCGGCGCTGATGGGTACGGTGACGGGCGTCGGCGGCGGCGTGATCAAGGACGTGCTGCTCGCGCGCATTCCGTCCGTGCTCGTGAGCGACATTTACGCGACGGCGGCGTTCTTCGGCGCCGTCGTGGTGCTGCTGGCGCGCCGCTGCGGCCTGTCGCCGGCGACGGCGGGGCTGGCAGGCGGTCTTTCGTGCTTCGCGCTGCGCGTGGTCGCGGCAACCCACGGCTGGCATCTGCCGCGCGCGCAGCCCTGAGCGCAGCGCTTCGCGAAAACGTCGCGCGCCTCGCGGCTACTTCAGACCCCCGACGATCTTCTCCATCTCCGACTCGCCGAATGCGCGCATCGTCGATGTCCGCACGTTGCCTTGCGCGGCGAGCGCGAGGCCGAGGCGGGTGGTGGTTTCGTCGTCGGGCGATTCGAAGGTGATGACGAGGTCGTACGCGCCGAGCGTCCAGTTCACCGCGCCGACCGTGACGCCCATTGCGCTGCTGGTTTCGCGGAACGCGCGCGCCCGGTTGACGGTGTCCTTCGCGGTACGGACTCCCTGATCGGTCCAGTTGACGAGCATGATGTAAGTGGCCATGTTGTCCTCATGAAGTGACGTGGCGGACTTCCGCGCGCGGACGCACGCTTTCGCAGGCGAAGGCATCCGCGGCGCGGGCCGTGTTCGATGCGTGCATAAAGAGGCAAGGACGAAGGAAGACAAGGCGGCCGTGGCGCGGGAGATGATGCGCCCGCAGGCATGGCCGCAGGCTGGCGACACCCGGCTTTCGCGTTGCGCGCTGCTGCCGCGCCTGGTCGGGCTGATTGCCTGAAAAGTATAGGTCACGTTACGCGTGCCGGACGCCCGGGAACATCGGGAGAAAAGGTGCATTCGTCCTATGCCGTGCAGCCTGGTCCATCGCCGCACGCAGTGCGCGTATCATCTGGCGAAGCGCTTTTCATGGTGTGCCTGCATCATCCGCGTGCGGGCGGCGGCGCATGATCGTCAGAAGAGGTGACCCCGTTGATTCGTCATATCGTGATGTGGAAGTTCAAGCAGTCCGACGGCGCGACGCGCGAGCAGAACGCGTTGCTGCTGAAGCAGAAACTCGAAGCGTGCCGCGGTGCTGTGCCTGGCATCGAGCATCTCGAAGTCGGCATCGCCACGCCCGGCCTCGATTCGACTTACGACGTGGTGCTGCTCTGCGATTTCACCGATAAGGCTGCGCTCGACGCCTATCAGGTCCATCCCGCGCATCTGCTCGTAAAGTCCTTTCTCGCGCCAATCCGTGAAGCGCGTCAAGCCGTCGACTACGAAATCTGAGCACACGTATGACTGATTCCACAGGTTCCTCTTCCCGCCAGCTGGCAATCGAAAGTCCGTTCATCGAGCACCTCGGCGTGCAACTCGTTTCCGCCGCGGACGGCGCGAGCGAAGTCGTGCTGCCGCTGCGGCCCGAACATCTGAACACGTGGTCGGTCTCGCACGGCGGCATCACGATGACGCTCGCCGACGCCGCACTCGCGATGGCCGCGCGCAGCCTCGCGGCGGACGGCATCGGCGTCGTCACCGTCGAGATGAAAGTGAACTTCATGCAACCAGGCAGCGGCGAACTGCGCGCAAAGGCCCGCGTGCTGCACCGCTCGACCACCATGGCCTATTGCGAAGGCGAGATTCGCGACAGCGAAGGTCACTTCGTCGCGAAGGCGCTCGGCACATTCAAATACATGCGGCGCCTGGCCGTCGGCCGCGAGGTGCGGCAGCAGCGTCTGAGCAGCGACCCCTCGGCCAAGCCAGGACCTAGCGACGGTTGATACGGCACAGTGCCAACTCGCGTGCTCGACATTGAAACACTCTCCGGAGACAACCCGCCATGACCGAAGTGAATCGCCAGATCCTGCTCGTGTCGCGCCCGCAAGGCGCCGCATCCGCCGACAACTTCAGGCTCGTCGAAGCGCCCCTCGCGCCGCTGGCCGACGGTGAAGTACGCGTGCGCAATCACTACCTGTCACTCGATCCGTACATGCGCGGCCGCATGAGCGACGCGAAATCCTATGCAGCGCCTCAGCCGTTGAACGAGGTGATGATCGGCGGCACGGCGGGCGAGGTGATCGAATCGAACAACGCGGCGTTCAAACCGGGCGACAAGGTGGTCGGCTTTTTTGGCTGGCAGGAGTACGGCACGTCCGACGGCAAGAGTTTGCAGAAGGTCGACGACACGCACGTGCCGTTGTCCGCGTATCTCGGCCCCGTCGGCATGCCGGGCGTGACGGCGTGGTATGGCCTGAACAGAATCATCGCGCCCAAGGCGGGGGAGACGGTCGTCGTTAGCGCGGCAAGCGGAGCCGTGGGCAGCGTGGTCGGGCAACTCGCGAAACAGGCGGGCGCGCGGGCCGTCGGCATTGCGGGCGGTCCCGACAAGTGCCGCTACGTGGTCGAAACGCTCGGCTTCGATGCGTGTGTCGACTACAAGGCGGGCAATCTGTATCAGGATCTCAAGGCTGCCACGCCGAACGGCGTGGACGGGTGTTTTGAGAATGTCGGCGGCGAAGGACTCGACGCGACGCTTGCGCGGATGAACGCGCATGGCCGCATTGCGTTGTGCGGCTTTATTTCGGCCTACGACGGCACGCCGCTACCCCTCAAGCATCCTTCGCTGCTGCTCACGCAGCGTCTGCTGGTGCAGGGCTTTATCGTCTCCGAACATATGGACGTATGGCCCGCGGCATTGAAAGAGCTCGGCACGCTCGTTGCGCAAAACAAGCTGCAGTATCGCGAGACCGTCGCGCAGGGCCTGGAAAACGCGCCCGAAGCGTTTCTCGGCATGCTTAAGGGCCGCAATTTCGGCAAGCAGCTGGTCAAGCTCATCTGAGCGGAATGCGATCGGCCACGAGGAGAGTCGGCATGTTCGAGTTCGACGGCAAGGTCGCCGTGATCACGGGGGCGGCGGGCGGCTTTGGCCGCGCGTTCGCGCAAGAGGGGGCATCGCGCGGCATGAAGCTCGTGCTGGCCGATGTCGACGCGAACGCGCTCGCGCAGACTGTCGACGCATTGCGCCAGTCGGGCGCACAAGCCATCGGCGTGCCCGCCGACGTGTCCGATGGCGCGCAGGTGCAGGCGCTGGCGGACGCTGCGCTCGAAGCCTTCGGGAAAGTCCATCTACTCTTTAACAACGCGGGAGTGGGCGCGGGCGGCTATCTGTGGGAGAGTTCGGCCAACGACTGGGCCTGGGTATTCGGCGTCAACGTGATGGGCGTCGCGCATGGCGTGCGCGTGTTCACGCCTCTCATGCTGGCGCAGAACGAGCCTGCGCACATCGTCAATACGGCATCGGTGGCGGGCTTGCTATCCCCGCCGTCGATGGGGATCTACAACGCGTCCAAACACGCCGTCGTGTCGCTGACGGAAACGCTCTATCACGACTTGCAGAATGCGGGCGGGGAGGTCGGCTGTTCGCTGCTGTGCCCCGCCTTCGTGCCGACGGGGATCGCGGATGCCGAGCGCGCGCGTCCCGAAGCGCTGCGCAACAGCACGGAACCCACGCGTTCGCAGCTCGCAGCCGACAAGCAACTGCAGCGCGCCGTGCGCTCGGGCAAGCTGAACGCAGGGGACGTCGCGAAGCTGACGTTCGAGGCGGTCGCCGCGCGGCGCTTCTACATCCTCACGCACCCGGCCATTCTGACGACGGTGCGGCTGCGTCACGAGGATATCGAACTACAGCGCAATCCGACCGATCCGTTGTCGCTGAAGCCCGAAGTCAGGCAGGCGCGCTGATGTGCGAATGCGAGCGGCGAACGGCTGACGAGCGCTTCATGGCATTATTCGGCGCTCACCCAACCGCGCGGCGCGAAGGCGCCGATTTCCGACCATGCCGCTGAACCCGACGATCGAGCAGGTGCTCGACATGATCGCGCGCGCGAAGCGTCCCGCGTACCACGATCTGACGCCCCAAGCTGCGCGCGCGTCCTACGAGAAGAGCGCGCCGATCCTCGAAGTGCCGGCAGCACCCATGTTTTCCGTCGAAGACATCGACGTGCCGATGCGTGACGGCGCGTCGATTCGCGTGCGGCTCTATCATCCCGTCGAGCCGCAGTGGGCAACGCCTGCGCCAGCACTGGTGTACTACCACGGCGGCGGGTTCACGGTCGGCAGCGTCAATACACACGACGCCATCTGCCGGATGTTCGCGCGCGACGCGCAGTGCGTCGTCATGTCAGTCGACTACCGGCTCGCGCCGGAGCACAAGTTTCCCACCGCCGTCCACGATGCCTTCGACGCGCTCCACTGGCTGCATGAAAACGCGCTGATCTATGGCGTCGACGCAAACCGGATTGCCGTCGGCGGCGATAGTGCGGGCGGCACGCTCGCAACGGTGTGTGCCGTGCTCGCGCGCGACGCGGGCATTGCGCTCGCGCTGCAACTGCTGATTTATCCGGGCACGACGGGCCATCAGCAGACCGATTCGCACGAACGCCTCTCGGACGGCTATCTGCTGTCGGGGGATACCATCCAGTGGTTCTTCGAGCAATACCTGCGCGAACCGGCCGACCGCAACGACTGGCGCTTTGCGCCGCTCGACGGCACGCGTGGTGCGCCCGGTTTTCACGGCGTTGCGCCCGCATGGATCGCGACGGCCGAGTACGACCCGCTGAGCGACGAAGGCGAAGCGTATGCGCGCAAGCTGCGCGAAGCGGGCAATGCCGTGGCGTTCACGTGCTACGCGGGCATGATCCACGAGTTCTTCAAGATGGGCGGCTACGTGCCGGGCGTAACCGCCGCGCACGCCGATGCCGCGGCGGCTTTGCGCGCCGCGTTCGACATCGGCCAGGAAGCTCGCTAGACGATCTCGAACGCAAAGCTGCGCTCGTAATCGCCCGGGCGTGTGACGCGGTGCGAGCCGTTGTCGTCGCTGCATTCGCGGGCCGACACGCTCAGCCGTCCGTCTCGGGCGATCACCTGCAAGGCTGTCGTGCCGCGTGTGCCGTAGTTTGGCGTGTCGATGAAGGCCGCCGACAGCTCGCGCTCACGTTCGAGCGACACCCCTGTGGCGGGAAGCTCGTCGTCGCGCGCCACGCGCGGATCACGCATCAGGCCGATCAAGGTCGAAAGCGGCACGCGAGCGTCGTCGGCGAGCGCCTGAGCCAGTTCGGCGCGCTTGCGCACGAGCTTTGGCCAGGGCGTGTCGAGCACCGCGTTCGAGATGCCGTGCGTGCCCGGCGCGAGGAGCGTCGGCGCGGCGGGCGAGCGGTTGCAGTACCAGGCGAGTTCGCGCCGCGTCCAGTCGCCGACGAGCAGATTGAAGCCGTTGTACATGTCGCCGTCCTGCGCGACTGCCAGCAGATAGTCAAGCGGTGCGCCGCTCGCGATGCCGTGATCGCCCGACAACCAGTTGCTGACCAGGGTGCCGCGCGTCGGCGCATCGGCGCGCATTTCGCTCGGCGCGCGATAGTTGGTGAGCGCCGCAAAGCGGCCGTCGCGCGTCATGCCGAGCCATGTGCCGCCGCCGACCAGGTCGCGGCCCGCCAGCAGGGAGGGCGCGTCGTCCCACCAATGCATCGGTTCGGCTGTGCGTTTCAGGAATTCGTCGCGATTCGCCGCAAGCGTGAACAGCGGACCGTCAGACGCTTCGGGACGCCAGTCGAACACGATCAGACACATCGGAACAAATCTCGCTTCGGGAACAGTGATGACCGCAGAAATGGGCCGCGCCCGTAGAGGGGCGCAGCGTCACGGGGTACGGAGCGTTGCGCGCGTCAGACTTCCGTCGGCAAAGCGTACGGAAGCGGCAGGAAGGTCAGCACGGGACCGTCGGCGGCGCCCAGATGCACCGTGCCGTTGTCGAGCGCGCTCAGCTTGATCTCGACGAGGGCATCGACGCCGCCGTCGGGCGCAGCGGCCGTGTTCACGAGCATCCCGCATGGCTGGCCGGGATCATCGGCGTGGAACAGCTCGGCGCCGGGGACGACGTTGTCCGGTTCGCCCGCGACATTCGCAAGCGACATGCGCCGCTTGATGGTGCCGCGATACTGGCTGCGCGCCACCACTTCCTGGCCCGGATAGCAGCCCTTGCGGAAATTGACGCCGCCAAGCACGTCGAAGTTGATCATCTGCGGCACGAACTGCTCAACCACGCGCTGCGTGATGCGCGGCTCGCCGGCACGAATGTCGAGCCAGTCCCATACGGCGGGCGAGACGCGCTTGAGCTTCGCTTCGAGCGCGGGCAGGCGGGCCTCGACTTCCGCTTTCGGGCCGACCCACACGTAGCGCAGGCGTCCCGCCGCGTCCGGCACGCGCACGAGCGAGCCCGCCGGACCGTCGACCTTGACGTGCACGCCGTCGGGAATCGCGTCGAAAACCGTCGACAGCGCCTTGCGCACATCGCCGGCGAGCCCGATGGCGAGCGTGTCGCCAGTGCCGTCCGTGAGCTTGGCCTTCGCGCGCAGCACGAACATCGACAGACGTTTCTGCACGGCCGGTTGCACGTCCTTAGACACCAGCATCCGGATCGACTCGCCGCTACACCACACGAGAAACGACGCCAGCAGGCGGCCCTTCGGCGAGCAGTAGCCGGCGAGGCGCGCAGTGGCGGCGTCAAGGTGCTGCGTATCGTTGGTCAACTGCGCGTGCAGAAACGACGCGGCATCGTCGCCCGTCACGTCGATCAGGCCGAACTGCGGCAGCGGCATGAAAGCGCCCGCCGACAGCACGGCGTCGAACTCGTCGCGCGCGGGGCGCGCAAATACGGGAAGCGCAACGGAAACGGGGACGGCGGTGCCAGGAGCGGGTGCAAGCGGTGCGTTCATGGATTCGGGGAGCAGTCAATTCTGACTTTGGCGGAGGCAAGCAAGTATTATATTGGCTTCACTCAAACGACGTTTCCATGTCCCTCCTGAAGAAATGCCTCGTCGCCTGCATCGTGCTCGCGATGCTGATCGTCGCCGCCGCCTTCGGCGCGTATCACTGGGCTACCACACCCGTCCAACTTGCCACTGCGCAACTCGACGTCACGATCAAACCGCACAGCAGCCTGCGCAGCGTGACCACGCAACTGAACCGCGGCGGCGTGCCCGTCGAGCCGGAACTGTTCGTGCTCATGACCCGCGTGCTCGGCCTGCAGGCGGCGCTCAAGTCCGGCAACTACGAATTCAAGCAGGGCATCACGCCGTATGACGTGCTGCAGAAGCTCGCGCGCGGCGACGTCAACGAATACGTGGCAACGATCATCGAAGGCTGGACGTTCAGGCACATGCGTGCCGAACTCGATTCGAACCCGGCGCTCAAGCACGATACGGCGGGCATGTCCGACGCAGACATCCTGAAGGCAATCGGCGCGCCCGAGGCGGCATCGGGCAGCGGCGAAGGGCTGTTCTTTCCCGACACCTACCTGTTCGACAAGGACACGAGCGACCTCGACGTCTACCGCCGCGCGTACCGGCTGATGAAGCTGCGCATCGACGAGGCCTGGGCGACGCGCGCGCCGGGCCTGCCGTACAAGACGCCGTACGATGCGCTGACGATGGCCTCGATCATCGAAAAGGAAACGGGCAAGGCGTCGGACCGGGCGATGGTCGCGGGTGTATTCGCAAACCGGCTACGCGTGGGCATGCCGCTGCAGACCGACCCGACCGTCATCTACGGGATGGGCGACGCCTACACGGGACATCTGCGCAAGAAGGATCTGCAGACGGACACTCCCTACAATACCTATACGCGCATGGGGCTGCCGCCAACGCCCATCGCGCTGCCGGGCATCGCGTCGCTGCAGGCCGCGCTGAATCCGGCGCAAACCACCGCGCTGTATTTCGTTTCGCGAGGCGACGGGAGCAGCATTTTTTCTGACACGCTCGGCGATCACAACAAGGCCGTCGACAAGTACATTCGAGGGCAATGATGGCGCGGGGAAAATTCATCACGTTCGAAGGCATCGACGGCGCGGGTAAAACCACGCATCTGGGCTGGTTCCGCGACAAGCTCGAACTGAAGCTCGCGGCCAGCACGGGGCGCGACGTCGTCATGACGCGCGAGCCGGGCGGAACGCAGCTCGGCGAGGCGCTGCGCGACATCCTGCTGCATCAATCGATGGATCTCGAAACCGAGGCGCTGCTGATGTTCGCCGCGCGCCGCGAACACCTCGCGCAGGTGATCGAGCCGGCGCTTACGCGCGGCGACTGGGTGCTGTCCGATCGTTTCACCGACGCGACCTTTGCCTACCAGGGCGGCGGACGCGGCCTGCCGCGCGACAAGCTCGAAGCGCTCGAGCGCTGGGTGCAAGGCGGGTTTCAGCCGGATATGACCGTACTGTTCGACGTGCCGCCCGATACGGCCAGCGAAAGGCGCAGCGCGGCGCGTGCGCCGGACCGCTTCGAGAGCGAATCGGACGCGTTTTTCACGCGTACGCGTGCCGAATATCTGCGCCGCGCGGAGGAAGCGCCTTACCGATTCGCTATCATCGACTCCACACGCAGCATTGCTGACATTCAGAAGCAGCTCGAAGAATTAATCGCATCACTTTGATTTTTAAGCGATAAAAATGTGTGCATAGCGGCTGACCTGTTCAGCCGATACTTTTACTATTCGCCCCAACTCATTGAAACGAAAAGAAAACAATGATTTATCCGTGGCAGACCGACGACTGGAGCCGCCTGCAGCAACTGCGCGCCCACTGGCCGCATGCGTTGCTGCTTTACGGGCAGGCCGGCATCGGCAAACTGCGCTTTGTCCAGCATCTGGCACAGGGCCTGTTGTGCGAATCGGCATTGCCGAACGGGGAGCCGTGCGGCACCTGCGCGGCGTGTAACTGGTTTGCGCAGGGCAATCATCCCGACTACCGGATCGTGCTGCCGGAGGCGCTCGCCGCCGAGGCCGGCTTTGCTAGCGCAGCAGCCGACGAAAAAACCGATAAGGCCGACGCGGATGACGGCGGCAAGAAAACGCGCACGCCCAGTAAGGAAATCAAAATCGACCAGGTGCGCGCGCTGCTCGATTTTTGCGGCGTCGGCTCGCATCGCGGCGGCATGCGCGTGGTCGTGCTGTATCCCGCCGAGGCGCTGAACGTCGCCGCCGCGAACGCGCTGTTGAAAACGCTCGAAGAACCGGCTCCCGGCGTGGTTTTCCTGCTGGTATCGGCGCGTATCGACCGTTTGCTGCCGACCATCGTCAGCCGTTGCCGCCAATGGCCGATGACGACGCCTTCCGCCGACGCCGGCACGGCTTGGCTTGCCGCGCAGGGCGTGAGCGACGCGCCCGGGCTGCTGGCCGAAGCGGGCGGCGCGCCGCTTGCCGCGTTGTCGCTGGCGAGCGACGAGAACCGGCCGCTGCGCGACTGGACGCTCAAGCAACTCGCGGCCGGTCCCAATTGCGATGCGTTCGCGTGCGGCGAAACCCTGCAGAAGCTGCCCGTGCCGCTCGTGCTCGGCTGGCTGCAGCGTTGGATGTACGATCTGCTTGCGCAGCGGACGGCGGGCACGCCGCGTTATTTCCCGGGCGCGTCGGCGGCGCTCGAGCGCTGCGCGTCGCAGGCCGACGCGAATGCGTTCGCGCGCTTCATGCGCACGGTCACGCGTCAGCGCGCGGTCGAGAATCATCCGCTCAACGCGCGTCTCGTATTCGAAGAACTGTTTCTCGGCTATCGCGATCTGTTCGTTTAGCGGTTGCATGCCGCACGGGCGAGGCGCATCCGGATCAGATCCGGCGCCACCGACTACTTCCAATCCAAGACATCGACATGACTTTTCAATACCGCGACGCCACGCTCGACGATCTGCCCGCTATCGTCGCCATCTACAACTCGACCGTGCCGTCGCGTCAGGTCACGGCCGATCTAGAACCGGTGAGCATCGAAAGCCGCCATGCGTGGTTCGCTGCGCATGGCCCTGAGAAGCGTCCGCTGTGGGTCGTCGAAGATCAGGGGAAAATCATCGGGTGGCTGAGTTTTTCCGATTTTTACGGTCGCCCGGCTTATCAGCACACGGCTGAAGTCAGCATCTATCTGGATGAAGCCGCGCGCGGTAAAGGTCTGGGCAGGAAATTGCTCGCTGCGTCGCTGGAAGCGGCGCCGAAACTCGACATCGACACCGTGCTGGGTTTCGTGTTCGGTCACAATGAGCCGAGCGTGCGACTGTTCCAATCGTTTGGCTTCACGGCCTGGGGCACACTGCCGCGTGTCGCCGTGCTCGATGGCGTCGAGCGTGATCTCGTCATTCTTGGCAAACGTCTGGACGGCAGCGGGACAGCATAAGCATCCTGCCGCGTTCACATTTGCTTTCGGATTTTTCGCAGGATTTTTTCATGTTTGTCGACTCGCACTGCCATATCAACTTCGAAGGACTCGGCGATCGCCTGCCGCAAGTGCTGGACAACATGCGCGCGCACGCGGTGACGCACGCGCTGTGCGTGTCCGTCGACTTCGAAACGCTGCCGTCTGTGCTGGACATCGCGCGCTCGTACGACAACGTGTACGCGTCGGTGGGCGTGCATCCGGATCACGAGGACGCGCGCGAGCCGAGCGTCGCCGAACTGGTCGAGCTCGCGCAGCATCCGAAGGTCGTCGCCATCGGCGAGACAGGGCTCGACTATTACCGGCTGGAAGGCCGCTCGATCGACGACATGGAGTGGCAGCGCGAGCGCTTTCGCGTGCATATCCGCGCGGCGCATCGGACGGGCAAGCCGCTGATCGTCCATACGCGCGCGTCGTCGGCGGACACGCTGCGGATCATGGCGGAGGAGCGCGCAAGCGAGCCCGGTGGCGTCATGCATTGCTTCACGGAGCCGTGGGACGTCGCGGAACAGGCGCTCGCGCAGAATTTTCATATTTCGCTGTCCGGCATCGTTACGTTCAAGAACGCAACCGATGTGCAGGACGTCGCGCGCCGCGTGCCCCTCGACCGCCTGCTGATCGAAACCGACTCGCCGTACCTCGCGCCCGTGCCTTATCGGGGCAAGCCGAATGAACCTGCGTACGTGAGTTATGTCGGACGCTTCATCGCGCAACAACGCGACATGGCCGACGAAGCGCTCGCCGCCGCGACGACGGAGAACTTCTTCCGGCTGTTCAAGATTCCGGCGCCCGCAGGCACCTGATTCACAAAACCAGCAAATCAATGGGATAGGAATTCTTCCTAAAGCAAGACATGAAGACAAATTCGATCGAGAGCCATCCGTTCACGCCGTCTGGCACGGCTATCTCGCGCGCGCCCGGGTCGCGCGGCGGCCTCGTTCGCTGGACGGCTCGGCTGTCGCTGGCGACGGGCATGGCGCTCGGCCTGCTTGGCTCACTGCCGGCGCAGGCCACGCCCGCCGACACCATGATCAAGGCCGTCAAGTTCGACGATGTGAAGGAAGTGAAAAAGCAGCTGGCCAACGGCATGGACCCGAACCTGACCGACAACCAGGGCATCCCGCTGCTCGTGATCGCCGCGCGCGAGAAGTCGGACAAGGTGGTCGCCGCGTTGCTCGAAAATCCGAAGACGGACATCGAAATTGTCGACAAGGCAGGCGAAAACGCGATGATGATGGCCGCGCTGACGGGCGACATCGACATCGTGAAGCAACTGATCGCGAAGGATGCCGAAGTCAACAAGAAGGGCTGGGCACCGCTGCATTACGCGGCCGCCAACGGCAACGACGACATCGTCAAGCTGCTGCTCGATCACGACGCTTATATCGACACCGCCTCGCCAAACGGCACGACGCCGCTGATGATGGCGGCACGCGGCGGTCATGTGTCGACGGTCAAGCTGCTGCTCGACAGCGGCGCCGATCTGAACGTCAAGAATCAGCTTGGCCTGACGGCGCTCGATTTCGCCAAGACATACAAGGAGCCGGACGTGGTCGACGGGCTGACGGCGCGTATGCAGCAGATGCAGCAGCAGGCGCCCGCCCGTTCGCCAGCAACGCCGGAAAACAGTGCAAAATAGCATCTCCGGCGCGGGTCACCACGCGCCGCAAAAGTACCCAGGATCGGCGGCCGAAAGGTCTGACACAGGACCGGGCTTAAACCAGGAAGGAAAAACATGCTGCGGGTTTTGATTTGCGCCAGCGCGCTCGCTGTGCCGTTGACGGCTGCCGCGTTTACGGGGGGGCGACCTCAACAAGCTGTGTACGAAAACGGACATCGCGTCCCGTAGCGCGTGCGCGGCGTATATCGAAGGCGCTGCAGACGGCGTTTTCAACACGATCGACGCAATCGGCGGCACGACGGGGCCGCGCGTCGGCCAGTACTTCTGCCTGCCGCCCGAAGCGCGCTCGCAGCAACTGACTGACGCCGTGCGCAAGTACATCGCCGACAACCCGAACGTGGCGGGATACAACGCCAGCACGGCCGTGTCGCTTGGGCTCGGCAAGGCCTTCCCATGCAAATCGGGTAGCTGATCTGGCTGCAAATGTGTCTGGACGCGCGCCGTGCCTGAGGCACGGCGCGCGTTTTGTGCTTTCGGCACGCCAGTCAGCGGCAAGCGGGTGTACAGCGTGCTTTGTCCTGCCATTTCGCTGATCCGACCAAGCTGTGCGGCGACGTCATTTTTCCTATGAAGTCGGGATGCACCCGGATTGCAACTGATCAGGCGAAACCGCTGTCGAACCAACACCGAATAACGCACGCCAGCCGCGGCAGACGGCACGCGTTCAACGAAAGTGGAGGGACTGCGACATGGGCCGACTGATCGTCGTGTCAAACCGCGTGGCAACACCAACGGAAACCAAGGGTTCCGCCGGCGGGCTTGCCGTGGGCGTATTCGGCGCGCTGAAGGACACGGGGGGGCGTGTGGTTCGGATGGAGCGGGGACGTCGTCAGCGAAACGGTGGCGAACGCGGGGCCCACACTCGAAGTGGACGGCAGCGTCACGTTCGCCACGACGGGCCTCACGCGCAAGGACTACGACCAGTACTACCGCGGCTTCTCGAATGCGACGCTGTGGCCCGTCTTTCACTATCGCAACGATCTCGCGCGCTACGAGCGCGAAGAATATGCCGGTTATCGGCGCGTCAATGCGTGGCTTGCCCACAAGCTGATCAAACTGCTGGAGCCCGACGACATCATCTGGGTCCATGATTACCATCTGATACCGTTCGCTGAGGCTTTGCGCGCGGAGGGCATTAAGAACCGAATCGGATTTTTCCTGCACATTCCGTTTCCGGCGCCGCAGATTCTGCTCAACATTCCGCCGCACGAAGAACTCGTGAAGTCGCTGTGCTGCTACGACCTGATCGGCTTCCAGACTGAGAACGACGAGCTCGCATTTCACGACTATCTGCGCCGGCATGCTCGCGGCACGGTATCGAGCGACGGTCGTGCCGAAGCGTTCGGACGCACGCTGCGCACGGGCGTCTACAGGATCGGCGTGTTTCCCGACGAAATCGCCGAGCAGGCCAAGCGTTACGAGAGCCGCCAGCATGTGCTCGATCTGAAGCAGAGTCTCGAAGGGCGCAAGCTGATCATGAGCGTCGATCGCCTCGACTATTCGAAAGGTCTCGTCGAGCGCTTTTGCGCGTTCGAGGCGCTGCTCGAACGTTCGCCCGAGTGGCGCGGCAACGTCACCCTCGTGCAGATCGCACCGCCTACACGCTCCGACGTCACAACCTACCAGGACATTCGTCAGCAACTCGAGTACGAAGCAGGGCGCATCAACGGAAAATTCTCAGGGCTGGACTACACGCCGATCCGTTATCTAAATCAGCGCTACGACCGCTGGAAGCTGATGTCGCTGTTCCGCGAATCGCAAGTCGGCTTCGTGACGCCTTTGCACGACGGCATGAATCTTGTCGCAAAGGAATACATCGCCGCACAAAATCCGGACGACCCGGGCGTACTGGTGCTGTCCATGTTTGCGGGTGCGGCGGCCGAACTGGAAGGCGCGCTGATCGTCAATCCGCACGACTCAATCGGAATGTGCGAGGCCTTGCAGCGCGCGCTCGCGATGCCGCTGGACGAGCGCAAGCGGCGCCACGAGCTGGATATGGAAGCGTTGCGCAAGAACGATCTTGGCGTCTGGCGTGACTCGTTTCTGCGCGATTTGCGCAGCGTGCCGCTCGCCGAGCCGTCGAACAAGGCGGGCGAGTCTTGAATGCGCGCGTTGGATTCATTCGCTATCCAGACTAATCCCGCCTTGTCCGATCCGCGTTCTGCCCATGTGGAGCGCGGATGCTGACCACGCTCGCGATTGCCAACTATCGTTCGCTGCGCGATCTGATCGTGCCGCTCGGACGGCTGAACGTGATCACGGGGCCGAACGGCAGTGGCAAGTCGAGCGTGTATCGGGCGCTACGGCTGCTCGCCGTCACGGCACGCGGCGGCGTCATTCCGTCGCTCGCGCGCGAAGGCGGCTTGCAGTCCACGCTGTGGGCCGGCCCCGAGCGTTTCTCGCGCGCGATGCTCGCGGGCGAGGCGCCCGTGCAGGGCACGCGCCGCTCGCAGCCCGTCAATCTGCGGCTCGGTTTTGCAGGCGACGACTTCGGCTACGCGATCGATCTCGGGCTGCCCGTGCCGGGGCAGGCGCAGTTTGCGCTCGATCCCGTCATCAAGCGCGAATGCATCTGGAGCGGTCCCGTATTGCGGTCTTCGGCGTTACTGGTCGACCGCCACGGCGCATCGGTTCGCACACGCGCCGACGACGGCGAATGGCAGACCATTCCGCATTCGGTCGCAAGCTTCGACAGCATGATGACGGAGTTCTCCGATCCCCGTAGCGCGCCCGAGATGATTGCCGTGCGCGAGCAGATTCGCTCCTGGCGCTTCTACGATCATTTCAGAACGGATGCCGAATCACCCATTCGTTTGCCGCAGATCGGCACGCATACGCCCGTTCTCAGCGACGACGGCGCGGATCTCGCAGCGGCACTGCAAACCGTCCGCGAAATTGGCGACGCCACGGCGCTCGACGCCGCTATCGACGATGCATTTCGCGGCTCGCGCGTGCAGATCGTCAACGTAGAAGGACGCTTCGAAGTGACGATGCAGCAGCCGGGCCTGCTGCGCGCGTTGAAGGCGGCAGAATTGTCCGACGGCACGCTGCGTTATCTGCTGCTCGTCGCGGCGCTGCTCACGCCGCGGCCGCCCGCGCTGCTCGTGCTCAACGAACCGGAAACGAGCCTGCACCCGGACCTGCTGCCGGCGCTGGCGCGGCTGATAGCGCGGGCGTCGCTGCGCTCGCAGGTCATCGTCGTGTCGCATGCGGCGCGGCTCATCGCGGCCCTGGAGCGCGAGCCGGCAAGCGAGTCCGTCGTGCTCGACAAGCAACTGGGCGCAACCCGCATCGCCGATGCCGACTCGCGCGATTTGCCCGCGTGGAAGTGGCCGGCGCGCTGACACAGCAGAGCCCAGACGGCGAGCGAGAGCGCGGGGAACGAGTGTTTCCCGACTGTAACAGCGTCATGCAATTGCAATAGCTGGGGCGTTCCAGACAACGCCGGGCAATAATCGACAGATGGACACGCGAGGCCCACGCTGGACTGCGCACGCTTTTCGAAGGCCAGCAGGGACCGAATGGCCAATTCAACCAGGGTTGACCCGACACCGACGCCACGTCGACACGACGCTGCGTGCGGGCAACCCCGACGTTGCGCGGCAAAGTGCATCGAATCATCGCCGCGCGTTTGATCGGCTGACGGCCTGCTGTCATACTCGTTCGCCACGGCATGCTGCGACCGGCCCGGCGTGAAAAATGGAGACACAGATGAGAATTGCGCAGATCGCCCCTTTGACGGAATCGGTGCCGCCCAAACTGTATGGCGGGACGGAGCGGGTCGTGTCGTACATCACCGAGGCGCTCGTCGACCTGGGCCATGACGTGACGCTCTTTGCAAGCGGCGATTCCGTCACGAGCGCGAAGCTCGAGCCCGTGTGGCCGCGCGCGCTGCGCCTGGACCCGGGCATTCGCGACCGCATTGCGCCGCACATGCTGCTGATGGAACTCGTGCGCCGTCAGGCCGAAGACTTCGACGTGCTGCACTTTCACATGGACTACTACTCGTTTTCGGTCTTTAAGCGCCAGGACACGCCGTTCGTGACGACCTTGCACGGGCGTCTGGATTTGCCCGAGCAGCAACCCGTGTTCGATACGTTCAACACGGCGCCCGTCATCTCGATCTCGAATTCGCAGCGTCATCCGCTGCCGCAGGCGCGCTGGCTCAGCACGGTGTATCACGGCCTGCCGGAAACGCTCTACACCCCGCAGGCCGTCGAACCGAAGTACCTCGCGTTTCTTGGCCGCATCTCGCCGGAAAAGCGCGTGGATACGGCAATCCGCATCGCGGGCCGCTGCGGCCTGCCGATCCGCATCGCCGCGAAAGTCGATGCCGCCGACGCCGAATATTTCGAGCGCGACATCAAGCCCTTGCTCGATCTGCCGTACGTCGAGTTTATCGGCGAGATCCCCGACGACAAGAAGGCGGATTTTCTGTCGGGCGCGCATGCGCTGCTGTTTCCGATCGACTGGCCGGAGCCGTTCGGGCTGGTGATGATCGAAGCGATGGCATGCGGCACCCCCGTCATCGCGTTCAATCGCGGCTCCGTGCCCGAAGTAATCGACGATGGCGTGTCGGGCTTCATCGTCGAAGACGAAATCGGCGCGGTGGCGGCCATCAACCGGCTGCACAGGCTGCCTCGCGCGACCGTGCGCAAGCGTTTCGAAGAACGCTTTACTTCGCACCGGATGGCGCAGCAGTACGTCGAAGCGTACCAGTCGGTGATACGCGCGCAGAAACGCTCGCGCTTCAAGGTGATCGACGCGTCGTCGACCAGTTGACGGCGGGGTATGCGGCTCGCGCAAAGAGCCGTCAAGAACCGGACATGTGCAAATGACAGGTGTAAAGAAAGGGCGGCGCAGCCAGGAGGTTGCGTCGCCCTTTGTCATGTTCGCCCGACATCGGACTGCGGCTACAGCGTTGCTGCCGCCGCCGTCGGCGGGCTGCCGGAACTCCCGTGGGCGGACTTGCGTCCGCTCCGCGCTTCGTTGCTTATATGCTGCGGCGGCGTGACGAGCGGCCGCTGTATGGTCAGATCTTGAGCTTCGACACCTTGGTGCCCGCCAGAGACACATCGGCCATCAGACCAGCATTGGTCAGAATGAACACTTGGACGGGCGCGGTCGCCGTGGTCGAGTCGACGGCGCCGTTGGCTCCCATCTTGACGAGCGCGACGGACGCGTCGGCGCCCACCGACCAGCCATCCGAACTGCGGAATTTGTCGAGCGCGTCCTGCGTCATGAAGAGGAAAATGATCGCCTTCGACTGCGCGCCCGCCTGCAGGCCGAACGAGCCTGAGATCGTGCTGTAGTAGCCGACGGTGCTGCCGCCCACCCGCAGCGAGCCCTCGCCGTACTGGCCGCCGACCACGAAGCCGACCTGCAGCACGGAAGGAAACACCAGGATGCCGCGCGCCTTCGCGACGAGCTCACGAGAGCCCTGCACGGTGGTGTAGAGCCGGGACATCGTGCCATCGACGCTGGCGTCGATCGACTGCCGCTTCGACATGTCCGTCGCGGCAGATTCCCCGCTGTTCTTGGTAGTGGTGCAGCCGGCCAGTGCAAGGGTTCCGAAAGCGAGCGCGGCGGTACTCTTCAGCATGAAGTTTCGTCTTTGCATCGTTTTTCTCCATCGTGGTTCCGGGGTGCAGCCTCAGTTCACGCGGGTTGCCTCGTTAGTTATATCACACGATCCCATAAAGCAAGCGTTCAAGGGACACCGCGCAAACCCTTGTGCGACGGGCCACTGCGCGATAGTCAGCGTTTCGTTGGGTAATTCTGGCCGGATCACGAACGGGTGCGGATACATGGGATGCGGCGTACGCGCTCGCGTCGCCCGCATCGGCATAACCTGGATTGTCCGTGGCGCCCGCGCGCCTTGGCGGCGCATCGGCCAGGTCGGATTTACCGGTTTTGGCGCCCGCCCCGACACGCTGTAAGCAAAGGGAAAGTGTTGCGGGAAAGCCGCATCGGCACATTCGGACCTGAGCGCGGGCGCGTCAGTGATTCTGATTCGCAGCGCTCTTGTTGACGGGTGGCCGCCGCAGCGCGCGACGCACCACGCCGATGACAAAACCGATTGCGAAGATGGTGGCGGCCGGCACGACCCAATATCCGACGAACGCGTGCCACAGGTAGCTCGCCAGTGTGCTCTTGCGGACGTCATATTCGTTGAGCGCCTCCTGCTGGCGCGGCGCGTTGGCGGCCAGCACGTCGGCGGGGCCCTGCCCGTCGCCCGCGTGCGCGTGGAAACCGAGCGCGGCTGCGTGACACATTGCCGTCCTGCCAGGTTGTTCAGGCAACCAAATCATCTAACCGTGTG
>NZ_JACFYJ010000126.1:0-19592 GCF_037126505.1 Paraburkholderia bengalensis | reverse complement strand
CGCGCGCGCGGTGCTCGCGGCGGGCGGCGCATCGACGGCGGCGGGCCGCGCGGCGTCTTGACGCGCTCGAAGCCGACCTGCTGTCGCTCAACGCTTCTCCCGGCGGCGCAGCCGATCTGCTCGCCGCCACTCTCTTCATCGACAAGCTGGCGCATCACGCGGCCAGCGGGAGCTGACACTGATGGAACAGATGACATTCGACTATCCGGCGCAACGCGCGATCACGACGCGCGCCCATGTGGGCGTGGTCGGCTCGGGCGATCTCGAAGTGCTGTTGTCGCCCGCCGGCGCGATGAAGGCGACCGTAACGGTGCGCACGAGCGTCGACGGCTACGGGCATATCTGGAAGAGCGTGCTCGACCGTTTCTTCACGCGCTATGACGGCGCGGCACAGATCGAGATTAACGACTTCGGCGCGACGCCGGGCGTCGTGGCGCTGCGTCTCGCGGAAGCCATCGAAGCCGCCGATCAGGGAGCGAGCACATGAGCACGGTACTGACTCAAGGCGCGCCTGTCATGCCCGCGCTGCGCGACAGTTTCATCGAGTTGTCGGCGCGCGAGCGCGCCCGGGCACTGCTCGACGAAGGCTCGTTTCGCGAGCTGCTCGGACCGTTCGATCGCATCGAATCGCCGTGGCTGCCGCTGCAGGGCATCGTCTGCCAGGCCGACGACGGCGCCGTGATTGCGCGCGGCACGATCGACGGCGAGCCCGCCGTGGTCGCCGCGATCGAATCGGCGTTCCAGGGCGGCAGCATCGGCGAGGTGTCGGGCAGCAAGATCGCGGCGGCGCTGGAGCTGGCGCTCGCCGACTGCGAGCGCGGCAAGATCGTGCGCCCTGTCGTGCTGTTCGAAACGGGCGGCGTGCGTCTGCAGGAAGCCAATCTCGGGCTGGCCGTGATCGCGGAGATGCAGGCGGCCATCGTCGCGCTGCGCCGGCATGTGCCCGTCGTCGGCGTGATTGCGGGGATGGTCGGCTGTTTCGGCGGCATGTCGCTGGCGGCGGGGCTGTGCTCGTATCTGATCGCGACGAAGCAAGGGCGCCTCGGCATGAACGGCCCCGAAGTGATCGAACAGGAAGCGGGTATCGAAGAACTCGATTCCAGCGACCGGCGCCGCGTGTGGCAGATGATCGGCGGCGAGCAACGCGTGGCGACAGGGCTCGCGGACGCGCTCGTCGACGACGACGCGCACGCGGTGCGCGCCGCCATCCGCGACGTGTTCGCGCGCGGCGTGCCCGCTGCGCATCGCACGGAGCAGGTCGCGGCCTATCTGGAACGGCTTGCGCGCATGGACCCGTCGGACGTGACGCCCGACACGATGCGCGAAGTGTTCAAGGCGAACGACGCAGCCGGCAACGCAAACACGACGCGCAAGGAGCAGTGATGAACGCATCCACCAACGATTCGCTCACGCGCGGCATGCGCTGGTTCAACGCGCTCGCAGGCGAGACATCGACGGCGGCGCCCGTGTGGTCCGGCGAGGCGCCGCTCGCCGGCGAAACGGCGAGCTTCTTCTGCGTCGTGCCCGATCCCGACAACCGCTTTGCGCGCGCCCGCGACAACGTCGTCGGGCTCGAACAGGGCTGGCGGCTCGCGCAGGCCGTGCGCGCCGCAATGGCGCGCGATGCGTCGTCGGAACGCAAGCGCCCGATCGTCGCGGTCGTCGACGTAAAGAGCCAGGCTTACGGCTATCGCGAGGAGACGCTCGGCATCCATCTGGCGTGCGCGTCGGCCGTCGATGCCTATGCGAGCGCGCGCGACGCCGGGCACCCGGTGGTCGCGCTGATCGTCGGGCCGGCGATGTCGGGCGCGTTCCTCGCGCACGGCTATCAGGCGAACCGGATCATCGCGCTCGATGCACCCGGCACGATGGTTCACGCGATGGGCAAGGAAGCGGCCGCGCGCGTCACGCGCCGCACTGTCGAAGCGCTCGACGAACTCGCCGAAAAAATCACGCCGATGTCGTACTCGATGACGTCGTTCGCGAAGCTCGGCCTGCTCGACGCGCTGATCGAAGGCATCGACGCCGATGCGCCGACTGCCGGGCAGATCGAGCGCGTGCGTGGCGTGCTCGCCGAAGCCGTGCAAAGCGCGCGCGCCGATACGAGTCGCGGGCTCGCGCGGCGGCTCGAATCCGATGCGGCGAAGCGCACGCGCGCGGCGTCGATCGAAGTGCGGCGGCGCCTCGCCGAACAATGGGACGCTGCGTGATGCGCGTGTGTGCCGCCGCGCCGTTCGCCGGGCACGCCGTGCTGGAAGACGGCGGCGACGCGCGCTGGCAGGCGCACGACATCGTGCGCCTGCGCCGCCTCGCATCGTTCGACAACGAACCGCCATGGGTTCGCGATGCGTTCTCGCGCGCGCCGTTCGCCGTCGTGCGGCGGGCGCATGCGGCGGCGGGTTATGTCGCCGTCGGCGTGCGCGGCGCGGCGCGCAACGAGCGATATGGAACGTGGGCGCGCGTCGACGACATCGATACGGCTTTTACGCCTGAAGCGCTGTGTCCGCTCGCCGCGTCGACGCTTGCCGCGCCACGCGCCAGCTTGCCTGCGTTCGTCGCGCTGAACGCCCTGCAACGCGACGCGTCATGCTTCGGCGCCTACGTGTGGGGACCGACGGGCAGCGTGGGTTTCGAACTCGCGACGCGCGTGCCCGCTGTCACGTCGACCAGCGATCTCGACCTGTTGATACGGATTCCAAACCGTCTGACGCGTCACGCGGCTCAACAGATTCAGGTGGCGCTCGACCGCCACGCCGCGCGCGCGGGCCTGCGCATCGACGCGCAACTCGAAACACCCGCCGGCGGCGTCGCGCTCGCCGAGTACGCGTCGGGCAAGGCACGCGTGATGGCGCGTCATGCAAGCGGCCCGAGGCTCGTCGCCGATCCGTGGGCGCTCGTGCCCGAGCCGGCGAGCGCGTAATGCTGGCGTTTCTGTTCCCCGGCCAGGGCGCGCAATCCGAGGGCTTTTTGCATCGACTCGGCGCGCACGCCGCGATCCGCGCGACGCTCGAAGAGGCATCGGACGTGCTGGGCGTCGACGTGCTGACGCTCGATACGCGCGCGGCGCTCGAATCGACGGTCGCTGTCCAGACCAGCCTGCTCACCGCCGGCGTCGCGATGCAGCGCGCGCTCGCGGCGCAAGGGCTCGAGCCGGACCTGAGCGCGGGGCTTTCGGTGGGGGCGTATGCCGCGGCTGTGAGCTGCGGCGCGATCGCCTTCGCCGACGCGCTGCGGATGGTCCACCAGCGCGCTGAACTGATGGAAGCGGCGTACCCGCGCGGCTACGGGCTCGCGGCGATTGCCGGGTTGACCGAGCATCAGATCGAACAGCTCGCCGACGCGCAGGCGCGCGAGGCCCATCAACGCGTCTATGTCGGCAATGTCAATGCGCCGCGCCAGATCGTCGTCGCGGGTTCCGATACGGCGCTCGATACGTTCAACGAACGCGCGCTCGCGGCAGGCGCGCGCAAGGCGACGCGGCTCGCCGTCAGCGTGCCGTCGCATTGCGAATTGCTCGCCGCCGCCGCCGACGCGCTGACGGACTACGCGCGCAGCATACCATTGCGCGCGCCGTCGAGCGTCTATGTCGGCAACCGCGGCGCCCGCGCGCTCCATACAGCCGACGCCGTGCGCGACGATCTCGCGACGAACATGCGCTACACGGTCCGCTGGTTCGATGCGCTCACCGTGATGATCGAAATGGGCGCCAAAGTATTTGTCGAAGCGCCGCCTGGCCAGGTGCTGACGGATATCGTTCGCGAGCAGTATCCGGACGTGACGGCGCTCGCGGCAGCCACGTTGCCCTTCGAAAGACTCGCGCCGACCGTTCAGCGACGCATCGAATCCGCCCGCTGAAAACGATTCCTTATGCGCATAAATTTTTTATTTTTCATATTGCGTGTGTAGCGGAACGGCGTCGCTATCGTTCGCCCGCGACGAAGCGGAACGTGAGGTTGATACGCTCGCCTAGCACTTTCGGTTCTTTCGGCACGCGGTGGCGCCATTCCGCCTGCGTCCTGCCGCGCATGACGAGCAGGCTGCCGCCCTTCAACTGATACGACTGCACGACACGCGACCGGTTGTGCTGCAGATCGAAGCGGCGTGACGCGCCCAGACTCACCGACGCAATAACGGGCTCGTCGCCGAGCTCGCGTTCGCGGTCGGCGTGCCAGCCCATGCTGTCGGCGCCGTTGCGGTAGCGGTTCAGCAGCACGCTGTTGAACGACGCGCCGCACGTCGCTTCGGCGGCGGCCCGCAATTGCGCGACGGCGGGCGTCCACGGCGCCGGCACGTTGCGAATGCCCGAGTAGACGTACACGGCGTCGGGCTCGCCTTGCCACGCGGTCAGACGCGGCAGCGGCACGCGGCCTGCCGGCGTGAGCATCGAATCCTGCTGCCACGACACCTCGGCGACGATACGCGCGAGGAACTGCGCGGCGGCCTCGGGCGAAAGCCAGTCGGGAAACCATGCGACGTCGGGCGTCGGCAGATCGTCGAACAGATCGGTGGACATCGTCTTGCGACGCGAGCGCGCTCGCGAAACCTCATTTGATTGGCATGGCGGCTATTATCGACGCCGCGCCGCAGCAGGTCATCCGCGCGGATTGCGCTTTCATTCGCGAGCGCGCCGAACGGTGTCAGCTCGCCAGCAGCGCGACATAGAAGACGATCGCACCGACCAGCGCGCCGACGAAGCAGAAACCTTCTTCCGCATCGTCGTCGCCGCGCGAGCGCAGCCAGGCCGCGACCACGCCGAACAGCCCCGCGACGCCGAGCGCGACGAACACCATCACGACATAGAACAGCGACGTGCGCCCAAGCTCGGAAAAATCGATGTCATGCACCGCGTAGTAGACGCCCAGCGCCATCAGCGACAGCACGACCATCGGCAGCATCACGTGGCTGCCCTCATGACCGATGTGATGTTCGCGATGCGCGAGTTTTGTCGTTTTCATCGTTTGCCCTCCCCCAACCGCCCACGATCTGGCGATGACGCGCGCGTGGCCGCCAGTGGGAGAGTGTCTCGCGCCCGTCGGATACCGGGAACAAAACGCGGGAACCGCCGCCCTGCCGCCGACAGTCACGCTCAATTTCAGGATAGTTCGTTCCTGCACCGAATTCAATGTCCATTTAATTGGCCTTTGATCGGTATGACGAAGAAGTTGCGGCACGCCCGGCGCGCTCTTTGCTGCATCGCAATGCGCCGCCGACCACCCGCCGCGCGGCCTCCTCCTGTGCCTTCGGCAGGGGCGCGGAACTGCTTGTAGAATGATTGGCCGCCCCGCGATTCTGTCGGCGTACGTTTTCTGCAACTCCCGTGTGATTCCTGTCCGGCGCTCGTTCAGCGCCCCCGCTCCCACCTATGCGCCGTCTATCGTTTTTTGCCCGGATCATCGTCATCGGCATCCTGCTGCATGTGTACGTAGGCATCCGGATCATTCCGGAGCTGCCCGTCGATGCCGCAGCGAAATGGCTATGCGCGCTGTGGCTCGTGCTTTCCGTGCTGCTGATTCCCGTCGGCATGATCGCGCGCTCGATCGAACGGCAGCCGCTCGGCGACCGGCTCGCGTGGGCGGGCCTGATCGCGCTGGGTCTGTTTTCGTCGCTGCTCGTGCTGACGTTCGCGCGCGAACTGATACTGCTCGTCGTGCTGATCGTGGATGCCGTTTCGCCGCATGTCGTCGATCCCGCGCGCTGGCGGGTCGACAGCGCGACCGCCGTGCCGCTGCTTGCGCTGCTGTCGACGGCCATTGGCTTTTTCAACGCACGGCGCCGCGCACGCGTCGTGTCGATCGACGTGCCTATCGACGATCTGCCGCGCGCGCTGGACGGCTTCACGATCGTGCAGATCAGCGACATCCACGTCGGGCCGACGATCAAGCGCGGCTACGTCGATGCCATCGTGGATGCCGTGAACCGGCTCGAACCCGACCTGATTGCCGTGACGGGCGATGTCGTCGACGGCAGCGTCGAGCATCTGTCCGATCACACGCGGCCGTTGTCGCGCCTGTCCGCGCGGCACGGCGCGTATCTGGTGACGGGGAATCACGAATATTATTCGGGCGCCGATGCGTGGATCGCGGAGTTTCAGCGGCTCGGCCTGCATGTGCTGCTCAACGAACATGTCGTTGTCGAGCATGACGGCGCGCAGGCCGTGATCGCCGGCGTCACCGATTATTCGGCGGGACACTTCGATCCCGCGCACGAAAGCGATCCCGCGGCGGCCCTCGAAGGCGCGCCCGGCGACGTGCTGATCAAGGTGCTGCTCGCTCATCAGCCGCGCACGGCGGAAGCCGCCGCCGACGCGGGCTTCACGCTGCAACTGTCCGGCCATACGCATGGCGGCCAGTTTTTCCCGTGGAATTTTGCCGTGCGCCTGCAGCAGCCATTCGTTGCCGGTCTTTCGCGGCTCGATAACCTGTGGGTCTATACGAGCCGCGGCACCGGTTATTGGGGACCGCCAAAACGTCTGGGCGCGCCGTCGGAAATCACGCGTTTGCGTCTGGTCGGCAGCGGCGCCTGAGGCGTTGCAGCGTCGGCATCAAGCCGTGACCTTCTGCTCCGGCAGCATCGATCCCGTTTCCTGAAAGCGCGCGTGCCATGCGAATGCCTCGCGCAACACGTGCGGCGTCTGCCCGCCGAAGCGCAGTGCGTCGCGATAGTAATCGCGCAGCAGATCGCGATAAAGGGGATGCACGCACTTGTCGATGATCAGCGAAGCGCGTTCGCGCGGCGCGAGTCCGCGCAGATCGGCAAGGCCGATTTCCGTCACGACAATATCGACATCGTGTTCGTTGTGGTCGACGTGCGGGACCATCGGCACGACGCTCGAAATCGCCCCGTCCTTCGCGATGGACTTCGTCGCGAAGATCGCGCACGAAGCATTGCGCGCGAAATCGCCCGACCCGCCGATGCCGTTCATCATGTGCGTGCCGCCCACGTGCGTCGAATTCACGTTGCCGTAAATGTCGAACTCGAGCGCCGTGTTCAGCGCAATCAGACCGAGACGCCGGATCACTTCGGGATGGTTGCTGACTTCCTGCGGGCGCAGCACCAGCCGGTCGCGATAGCGCGCGAGATCGCCGAACACCTGCGCCTGGCGTTTCTCCGACAACGTGATCGATGCGCCCGACGCGAACGTCACCTTGCCGGCATCCATCAGGTCGAAGGTCGAATCCTGCAGGACTTCCGAGTAGATCGGAAACGGCTCGAACGGCGACTCGACAAAACCGGCCAGCACCGCGTTCGCAATCGTGCCGATGCCCGCCTGCAACGGCGGCAGCGGCGACGGCATGCGTCCGTGCGAGACCTCGTGCTGCATGAACTCGATCAGATGACGGGCGATGCGCGCCGTGTCTTCGTCGGCGGGCAGCACGGTCGACGGGCTGTCCGGCTTGTCGGTGATGACGATCGCGGCGATCTTCTCGGGCGGAATCTCGATGGCCGTCGTGCCGACGCGGTCGCTGGGACGCACGATGGGCAGCGGATCGCGATGCGGACGGCGGCCCGGAATCCAGACGTCGTGCAGCCCTTCGAGCGCGAGCGGCTGCGCCAGATTGATTTCGACGATGACCTTGTCGGCGAGAATCGCAAAGCTCGCCGAATTGCCGACGGATGTGCTCGGCACGATGCCGCCCGTTTGCGTGATCGCGACGGCTTCGATGATCGCGACATCCAGCTTGCCGAGCTGACCGGCGCGCAGCATCTCGACGGTTTCGGACAGGTGCTGGTCGACGAACATCACGTCGCCGCGATTGATCGCCTTGCGCAGCGTGTTGTCAACCTGGAACGGCAGACGGCGCGCGAGCACGCCGGCATCCGTCAGCACGCTATCGACGCCATGACCGAGCGAAGCGCCCGTCATCAACGTGATGCGCAGCGGCTTGTTCTCGTTGCGCGCGCGTTCGGCGAGCGCGACGGGCACCGCCTTCGCGTCGCCTGCGCGGGTAAAGCCGCTCGCGCCGACGCGCATCCCATCGTCGATCAGCAGCGCAGCCTGCGCCGCCGAGGTGATCTTGCTGCGCAATGCGGCGCAACGAATCCGGTCTTCGTACATGATTGAAAGTCTCTCCAGTGTCACCCACGCGGCAACGGAAGCGCACATCTTGTCGGGGTGTGCGTCGTGCGTCGCCGCTCGATTCGGCTTGTCGTCCGATGTTGTGTTGCGATGGCTGCGCGCTGCCGCTCGGGTCAGCTGCCGAAATACATCACGCAGTAGCTCACGGGACCGACACACTCGTTGGTCTTTTGTGCCGGCTTCGGCTCGCGGCCCTTCGCTTGCGGTTGCGCAACGCGCGTTGCCGTATTCGCCTGTGCGACCTGCTGCGCGCTCCCGTCCGCCGGCGTCGCTGTCTGCGCGTGCGCAACGGCGGCAGCGGACAACGAACAGGCAATCAGGACCCACTTCAGCGCTTTCATTTGAATCTCTCCAGTTGTTTCGATGACTGCGTAAGCAGTGACTTAAATATAGGACTGGGGCCGCGCTGGATTAAGAGGGGTGCCTGGAAGGCATTCTTCCTGGTTGCAGCAGGATCGGTTTGCGGCAGGCGTTGTCGGCGTGGGGCGGCTTTCAGCGGAGCCGCGCTTTCGGCGACGGCGTAGGGACGGATGAGCGCGCGTCGAATGGCGCGTCTTTGTCGAGCAGCGCCGTGCGGATGAAATGCAGGGAGCTAAGAATGCGCTGCTGATCGTGGCGCCTGTCGCGGTCCTCGTGGACGATCTCGAGCACGCGTTGCACCGCGCGAATCGCCGCGCGCACCGAGCGTTGCGCCGCGTCGGCGCGAGCCTTGTCGGGCCGCTCGAAAAGCGCCGCGAGGTCTTGCGCGACGCGATCGAGCGCGGGTTTCCAGCACGCATGCATGTCGGGTGCATAGCTCGCGCGCTCGATTTCGCTGCGCAAGTCGATCGCGGCATGGCCGACTTCGAGCGTGACGAGCATCCACCGCAGTGCATTGCGATGCCGTCGCGAGCGCCTCGGCAACAGCATGCGCAACTGGTTCATCAGATCGTGCGTGCTCGACTGGAAGCGCTGCGCGAGTCCGGCAAGCGGCGCCTTGCACGCGAGCGTCACCTGGCTGCGCAGGTCGCCCTCGATTCGCGCGATCAGCCACGGCATCTGCACGGGAAAAACGAGTGCTGTGCCGATCGCCGTCGCGAGCATCGCCGCGACAAGGGCGAGTCCGTTGTTGATAAGCAGATCGGGCGCGTAGACAACGACGTTGTCGGGCGCGGCGAGCAGGCAGAAGAACACCGTGAAGCCGACACCGTAGCCCGCCGTTTTCGGCCGCACCGCGAGGAACGTGCCCGCCGCGAGCACGGGCGCAAGCATCGCGCAGAGCAGCGGGAAGCCGTCGATGGCGGGATACACGTAACAGGTGACGAGATAGCCGGCTAACGCCGCGAAGGCCGCGCCCACCGTCATCTGCAACCCGAGCTTGACGGGATTCGGCGCCGACGACGTCAACGCGCAGGTGAGCGCGGCGCCGATCACGGCGAGGCCGCCGCTCTGCCAGTCCGTCGCGATCCAGAACCAGCTGACAGCGCCGACCACAACCGCCGTGCGGGCAAACGTGCACGCGACAACGAAGCCGTTGGTCCGGCTGACGTAGCGCACGGGCGGCCGCTCGCGCGCCGGATTGTGATTCTTGGCAAGCGACGCGTAGGTGTCGATGTATCGACCGAATTCGACGATGAAGCGATACAGCAGCTCGCCCGCCGTATCGAAATCGGGCAGACATTGCGGTTCGTCCGATTCCAGCGGCCGGCGCGCCGCGCGCATGCTGGCCGGCAGCGTCGACTGGACATGCTTGAGTCCGAGGGCGAGACGGGCAGCATCGGATGAATCGAAGCGTCGCTCCTGGTGAGCAGCTAGCAAACGCGAAAGCTCGTGAAAATACGGCGTGATCGACTCCAGCACTCGGACGGAATGGTTGTCTCGCAGGCGCTTTCTTAATTGATGCAGCGCATGCAAGCGCGCGCAGACATCCATGAATTCGTGATTCAGCCTTGCAAGCACCTGACTGCGGGAGCGCACCCCCGGATCTTCGAATGCGGCGAACGCGCGCGTCGCCTCGAAGCCCACTACTTCGTCGACCAGATCCGCGAAATAGCGCTGCGAAGTGCCCCGCTCGACGGCCCCATCCAGCACCTTCACCGCGAAGACAGTAAAATTGAGATGCCTTGATTGCAGCGCATTTTGCAGCGCCAGGCTGGATCGGCGCGGCACGATCAACGCACTGACGGCGGCCGAACAGACGATGCCGATCGCTACTTCCGCGGCGCGGGTCAGCGCGGCCAGAAACAAGGCGTTCGGTTCCATCACGGTCGGAATGCCGATCAGCACAGCCGTGTAGCCAGCCAGCACGAAACCGTACCACCGAAAATGCCGATACCGGACCGCCGCCGCCACGCACGCGCCCATCCAGGCCGTGATCCCGAGCATGTAAAGCTCGGGCTGCTGCGGGAACAGTGCACCGAGCAGCAGCGCGGCCAGCATCCCGACGAACGTTCCGACGATCCGATAAAAGCTCTTTGCGAGCACCATGCCGCTGAACGGCTGCATCAGGACGAACACGGTCGTCATCGCAGTGCGCGGCTGCTGCAGTTCCAGCAGCATCGCGATGCCCAACGCGAGCAGCGCCGCTGCTACCGTCTTGAACAGATGCAGCCAGATGAGGCCGTCGGTCGTCGCCCAATCTTCACTCGCATCGCGGATGGCGCGCAGCATGCCAGCGCGCCATCCGAATGAATCGGACGATGCTTGCTTGATCGCATGCTGGGGTTTCATGGCTCTGTATCACGCGAGGAGGTTGTCGGAGGAATACGCAGATAGAGGAGCGCATTTCTGCTCTAGAGGCGCCGATTGTAGGAGCCGCGAACGCGTGAATTAATGGGAGGCATCAGGAACGTCCCTTCCAGATCACTCAACAATGGCGGCCCGCAACTGGCGGACAATAACGGTTTGATGTCGATCAAGAAGAATTGATGGATACGTTACAAAACATGCGGGTCTTCGTGCGCGTCGTCGAAGCCGGCAGCTTTACGGCAGCAGCGCAATCGCTGAATACGACGACGGGCGCGATGTCCCGCGCGGTCTCAGAGCTCGAGGCACATCTTCGGACGCGCCTGCTCAATCGATCGACACGACGTCTCGCGCTGACGACTGCCGGCGAGAATTATCTGAAGCGATGTCAGCAGATTCTTGCTGATATCGACAATGCGGAGGAAGAAGCGAGTGGCGCGCATGAGCGTCCTTCGGGCGTCTTACGAATGCATAGCTTTGCGAGCATCGGACAACATTACGTGCTCCCCGCGATTTCGCGATATCGCGCGCTTTATCCCGAAGTGGCCGTCGAACTGACGCTCTCGCAGCAAATGCCGGATCTGTTCGAAGGTAGCGCGGACGTGGCCGTGGTTGGCGCGTCGACGTTGCCGAATTCGGATCTCGTGTCGCTCCTGCTCGGGACAACATTCAGCATTTTGTGCGCATCGCCCGCCTACATACGTGCGCACGATGCCCCCAAAACGCCCGCCGACCTGCAGCATCACGATTGTCTGTTGCTCAAGACGCCCGCGTTTCCGCACAACGAATGGACGCTCGAGGGGCCGAACGGCATGGAAATACTGGAGGTGAGCGGTCCGGTGCAGGTGAACATCGCCGAATCGCTGATCGTGGCCATTCGGGAGGGTATGGGCATTGGCATGCTGCCGCTGTACGCGGCCATTGATGGATTGCGCACGGGTTCGCTCGTGCGGGTCTTGCCGGACTATACGTTGCAGAAGATGAATGTTTACGCGTTGTACCCGTCGCGCAAGTTCATCGACGCGAAGACCAGGACGTGGGTTGAGTTTTTGCGCACGCACCTGCCGCAGGTGATTGCACGCGATGTCGCATTGTTAGATGAAATTGGACCGAACGGCGTGCTCAGTGATGAGGCGCATGCGCATGCGGCCGATGTAAAGCCCGTTGTTCAGCGCGTGAAGGATTGAGGGGTTTTGCTGTTTTGCTGTTTTGCTGTTTTGCTGTTTTGCTGTTTTGCTGTTTTGCTGTTTTGCTGTTTTGCTGTTTTGCTGTTTTGCTGTTTTGCTGTTTTGCTGTTTTGCTGTGTCATAGCCGGCTACGGGCGTTGGGGGCGCGTTGGCTGCTTTAAGCGTGCCCTATCGTCGGCCATTTTAGTTTTGGGACGCCCCAGCGGCGACGCCCCAGCGGCGACACCGAGTCGGGCGCAGACACAGGCTCAAAGAAACGAACGGGATTTCCACAATCGTGGGATATCGCGGGCTGGTGGTGACCTGCCCCCTTAGGTAGGGCCAATGGACCTCTAGCAAATCTATGGTCACCCCCTGTTTTGCAACCCTGACTTTTGAGGCAGTGGTAGGCTTGCACAAATCTATCCGGCGTTGTTGTCGGGAAGACCCCGCGCCACGATAAGTATCGCGCCTGGCGACGCTTAAAAGTCCCTCGGCCTCAAGAGCCGATTGCTAGGTCAGGTTGTTCGTCAGGCCGGTGTGCCGTTCACGTCATCAAATCTCAGCGATCGCAAAACCAGGAGTACGGACTTCAAATGCTAGCGTGCAAAGCGGAGCGCTCAGACCGAGACGTCGCCCGCTCCTGCAACAAATATGGTATGACGGTCCGCTAGCGCCCACGCAATACGAGCCAACTTGTTCGCCAAGGCGCAAGCGACAATATTCGAGTGTCGGCGGGTAAGCATGGACCGGACCCAGTCGGCAAGTCGGCCGGTTTGTCGATCGAGTCGACGCATATAGGCCCTGGCACACTGTACGAGCAGGCGCCGGATATTCTTGTCTCCTCTCTTGCTGATTCCTAGCAAGTTAGTTTTGCCTCCCGTACTGTACTGGCGAGACACCGGTCCGATGGACGCCGCGAAGTCCCGGCTACGGCCGTACTGTTTGCCGTCGCCCATCTCGGCCGCCAAAACGCTTGCGGTGACGGGACCAACGCCTGGAATGCTTAGCAAACGCTGGCCGAGATCGTCGTGCGAGAGCTGATACGCTAGTTCCCTCTCGATCCCGGCGATTTGTTCACTGAGGTACTTGAAGTGCTCATGCAGGCGCTCAAGAATGGCGACGAAGCGCGGTGGCAACGAATGTTCCTCAAGTACCGCCGGCAGACGAGTGATGACCGCTCTACCGGTCGGGATGCTGACGCCGAATTCAAGTAAGAAACCGTGAATCTGGTTGATCGTCTTCGTCCGATCTCGGATGAATGACTCACGCACGCGATGTAGAGTCGAAAGCGTTTGCTGCGATTCGGTCTTGGGCGTTACAAACCGCATCGATGGCCGCGAAGCTGCTTCACAAATTGCCTCAGCGTCTACAAAGTCGTAATGGGATGGTCCTCCCCATCTAACAGTAGATTACGCTGTATCGGCACCATCAACCGGAGGCAATGCCATGCAAGACGTGACAGTCATCGGAATCGATCTCGGCAAGCGTTCGTTTCATCTGCACGGCCAGGACAAGTCTGGCAGGGCGGTGTTTCGCAAGAAGGTGTCGCGACAGCAGCTGATCGAGTTTCCAAGTAACTTTCACACCTGCACGGTAGTCATGGAAGCGTGTGCCGGTGCCCACTTCATGGCACGCAAACTCGCAACCTTCGGGCATCAGATCAAGCTGATCTCTCCGCAGTTCGTCCGCCCATTCGTAAAATCAAACAAGAACGACTTCGTTGACGCCGAGGCGATCTGCGAAGCTGCCTCGCGGCCAGCCATGCGATTTGTGACGCCAAAGACGGAATCTCAACAGACGCTGTCCGCGCTACACCGGGTACGCGATGCACTGCTTCGCGTTCGCGTATGCACGACGAACCAGTTACATGCCTTCCTGCTTGAGTTCGGCATCACCCTGCCGATTGGCAACGCCGTCGTCAGGCGGCTCCCGGCCCTGCTTGCTGAACACTCATTGCCGCCGCGTCTGGTTACCATTCTCGAACGCTTGCATGCCCACTACAAATATCTTGCGCAGCAGATCGCGGAACTCGACAAGGAAATCGCACAGCAACTCGCCGACGATGAACTCGGTCGACGCCTGTTGACGATCCCCGGGGTCGGCCCCATTACTGCCAGCGTTTTGACAGCGGAGATGGGCGATGGCAAACAATACGCCCGCAGCCGTGACTTCGCCGCCTCGATTGGGCTTGTCCCACGCCAATACAGCACAGGGGGGCGGGCGAACCTCCTGGGCATCAGTAAGCGGGGAGATAAGAATCTTCGCCGGTTGCTGGTCCAATGCGCACGAGTGTTCATGCAGCGACTCGATAAAAATTCGGGTCCATTGGTCACCTGGACAAGACAAATGCTCACGCGACGACACTCCAATGTTGTGGCCTGCGCATTGGCTAACAAATTCGCGCGGATCGCGTGGGCGATTGCCGCGCGCAAAACGAGCTTCAACGCTGGAGTCCTGGTCACACCGCTTTAACAAGGTCTCGATAGACGCACCCAATAATCCCAACTGGTTTTGCGACCGCTGACACCTGATGACGTGAACGGCACAGTGGCCCGACGAGGAACCTGAAACAAGAATGGGCTTATACGAAGCCGCCGTCGTTCTGAGGTTCGTCGGGCGCGACTCTCATCGTGGCGCGGGGAATAATCCCCACCGAGACGCCGAATAGATTCACGCAAGCCAACCACAGCATCAGAAATCAGTGTTGCAAAAACGGGGAGGACCATAGATTCTTGTTGCTTTTGACGAATGGCCGAACGATTGAGGCGAAATGAGCTTAACGTGATGTCCCAAGCTAGCCAGCTTGCGCGCCATGTAATGTGCGCCGGCACAGGATTCCATCACCACTGTGCAGACTTCAAGCCTCGAGAGCAGCTCGATTAATTGCTTGCGATTCGCCTTCTTGCGAAACACGACTTTGCCAAGTCGATCCTGCCCGTGAAGGTGAAACGAATGCTTGCCTAGATCGATTCCAACCAGCGTAGCAGTCTGCATGATGGTCTCTCCAGAAATAGGGAACCCTGCAAGGGTAACGCTCTCGCGGGGTGGGGGTGACCATCTCATTACTCCCGTCAAATATTTTCCTGTAAAGCGGCAGGAACGACCGCTGCTGCCCGGTGCTTCGCGGCAAAGTCAGCCGGCGAAAGGTAATTCAATGCGCTGTGCGGCCTTGTATCGTTGTAGTCCTGACGCCAGGCTGCGATGAGTGTCCGGGCTTGCGCAAGCGTTGTGAACCAATGTTCGTTGAGGCATTCATCACGAAACTTGCCGTTGAATGACTCGATGTATGCATTCTGCGTCGGCTTGCCGGGCTGAATCAATTTCAATGCGACGCCTTTTGCGTACGCCCATTGGTCGAGTGCCCGGCTCGTAAATTCAGGGTTCGCGCGAATGCCTTCGCGCTCAACCAGTGCATGTAGTCGGCGGTAGCCAAACCGACGACGCTCATGAGCCAGCTCGACCAGGCGCGCCGCCAACGCCGCATTCTCGACATCTGGCTTCGCTTCGTAATGCAGCACGCTGCGAGAAATCCCGACAAGCCGGCAGGCGCGGCGTTCGGAGATATTGACCGTCTCCCGAATCGCCACCACTGCTTCGCGCCTGGCTTGTGGGCTCAGTGCTTTCCCTTCACGACCACCTTGAGCGCCTCCATGTCGAGCATCGCTTCAGCCAGTAGCTTCTTGAGCCGCGCGTTCTCGCTCTCCAGGTCCTTGAGCCGGCGGGCTTCCGATACCTCCATGCCGCCGAACTTCGCACGCCAGGTGTAGAACGATGCGTCACTGAATCAGTGCTTCCTGCACAGGTCCTTGACCGGCATGCCGGCCTCGGCTTCCTTCAGAAACCCGATGATTTGCTCTTCCGTAAAGCGCTTCTTCATGTTCGTCTTCTTCTCCGAAAACGAACTTTACTAGGTTCCGGCTGGCACTGTTTGCTGGGGCAGGTCAGTGGCACCACGATTGTCTATAAGCGCTAGTTTAAGCACACAGGTCGATTGCCAAGCAGAGCGCGAACACAGAGGAATTCGCTACTTCTTACCCCAGCCGTTTCACCCCATGCGGAGGAGCGCTGCGTTAGCTGCCCTGCGATCAAACAGTTCAGGGTCGAAGTCTTTGCCCGCCCAGGTTCGGTAGTCGTGTGCTTCGTCGCTGTCCGGCTCCTGGCTTAGCACACGCAGCATCTCGTCATATCCGTGTGTGCCACCAACATCTTCCGGCGGACACGCCCGTTGTCCCGCGAGGATCCACGCTTCGCTGTAGGGCTCCTGGTCAATGCGCGCAGCCTCTTCTACGTGGATGTCGTGATGCCAGCCGTCACCGAAGTCATATCGATACAGGAATTGCGCTGCCTGGAAGACGAGTCTGTGCAGGCGCGCCTTGCGGTCGTCCATCATTTCCGGGTCTTCTGCGAACAGGTCTAGCATGTTCTCGTTGTCGCCCATCGCGTATGTTCGCCCTTCAACCTCGAATTCATGCAGATGGGCATCAGTCCATCCGAAGGCCGCCTGGAGAATGTGATGCAGCTTGCGCAGCGTGATATTTCCGTCGACCCGGATTCGCCGCCAGACGGGCGGCTCAATGTCTCGGATCTGCGCGTAAAGCGTGTAGAGGGTGTAGGACTTGGGCATTGAACTGGTCAGCGAACTGGATGACAGGCAAACAGACGCTCATTATCGCTCGTGTAGCGGAGCGTACCGCAGGGCCATCGGGGCACAGGCCGACCGATGTTGGCGCGGGACTGAAGTGCAGCGCATGTTGGATCAGCCGGCGTCGTCTGTCGCCGTCCGACGCCTCGCGAAGTTGAATGGCAGGACATCGGCGATGTCGGCGTCGTGCGGACGCTGTGGTAGTTCGGTGAGCACATGCACGAGGTAGGCGTAAGGCTCGACGTCGCAGGCACGACAGGTGAGCATCAGGCTATAGATCATTGCGCTTGCCTTTGCGCCGGCGACCGTGTCTGCGAACAACCACGAGGCGCGCCCCGTGCAGAATGGCCTGATGTCGCGCTCAATGACGTTGTTGTCCACTGCGGCGCGCCCGTCATCCACGTAGCGGCTCAGATACATCCACTGGTTGCGCGTGTAGGCAACCGCTTTTCCCAGCAGGCTCTCTGGCAGGACCTGCGGAGCCATTTCGTCGAGCCACGTCTTGAAGGATGCAAGCAGCGCGACGCTGTGCTGCTGACGTAGCCGGTACGTGTAGTCGACGCGTGTCTCGCCTTCGGGCAGATCTGCTTTGGCCAGCGTCTCGACCTGATATAACGCCTTGAAGTATTCCAGCGCCTGCGCGGCGCGACCACTGGGTTTCTTCATGCCCTTCGGTGCGTCTACGAATGCTCGCCGCGCATGCGCCAGGCAACCGAAGTGCGTCGGACCTTCGAGCGTGCGCCAGGCGGCGTATCCATCCGTCATCAGCAACACCTCGTAGCCTGCGAGGAATGCCTGAGGGTATTGCTGCCCGCGCCCTGGCTGATAGTCGAACAGTACGACTGGCTCCGGGCTGTCTTCGGCACTGCGGTAGACCCACATGTATGAGGTGCTCTGCGCTGTCTTGCCGGGCTCCTTGAGCACCTGCACCGTGGTCTCGTCACCGTGGATCAACTGCTGCGACAGCAGCGTTGTGCGCAGGGCGTCATATAAACGGCTGTAGTGCAGTTGCGCCGGCCGGATGATCCAGTTCGCCAGCGTGCCGCGACCGACCTCAATGTCCGCACGCGCGAGCGCGTGAGCCATCCGGTACAGCGGTGTGCCATCGACATACTTGCCTGCGGTGACGGTGGCGATCATCGCGGCGCTCGCATTGCTGCCCGGTAGTGGCTGAGCCGGCATCGGCGCGGTGATCACCGGGGTACGTTCGGCATGGCGCTCGCAGTGGCGACACGCGTACCTGAAACGCACTTGCTGCAACACCGACGCCTTGACCTCGATATGCAACTGTTCGCTGACCTCTTCGCCCATGCGGTGAAGTGCGTTTGGGCAGCACGGGCAGACCTTTTGCTCTTCAGGCAGGTCGTATTCAATGCGCTGACGTGACAGGTGCGCCGGTAATGGCTTGCGCCCTGGTCTGCCCGGTGCCGGGTCGGGGACATCCGGCAGGCCGGTATCAGGCAGTGCAAACGGGGCCTCGGCATTGTCAGCGTCATTGGGTTCAGCGACGACGGTCTGCTCGGCCTCGTCGAACAAACGATCGCGCAGCTTCTCGCTGCTGGGCGCGAAGCGCCTGCTCTGCGCGAGACGGAACTGCTCCTCGAGCTGGGTAATCCGTTCGCCCAGCTGCTGGTTGCGCGCCTCGAGTTCACGGATATAGGCCTGGGCGGCCGGCGGCAATCGGGCGAAGTCGTCCTCGTTCATGCTCCCAGGATAGAGCAACGCGACGCCCGGTGGGTTTACGTGAATTTGTAACGGTGCGGCCAGCCGTCATGACGGGTCACGCCTGGCGTTCAGCTCGCGTGACGGTATCGCCGGGCCGGATGGCGACGGACTGCGTCGACGTCGATGCCTTCCAGCAGCCATTGCAACTGCTCGGTCGTCAGTTCAATCACGGCCTGCTGCCGGCGTGGCCACACGAAGTGGTCCTGCTCAAGACGTCGCAACATTAACCAGAATCCGGCCCGCTCGTAGAACAGCAGCTTGATCCGGTTGCGTCTGCGGTTGTGGAAGGCAAACACGGCGCGCTCAAACGGATCCAGCAGCATCGACTGCTCGACCAGCGTCACGAGGCTGTTAATACCTGCGCGGAAGTCGATCGGTTCGCGATGCAGGAAGACCCTAATGTCAGCCTCGAAACGGAACATCAGCGCGCTCCCAATGCGACGAGCATCGCATGTACGATTGCCACGTGGTCTGTTGAACATTCGAGCTCAAGCTTAACGCCGTTGGGCAGGTGAGCTGACAACCGTGCCAGTCGTGTTGAGCGCGGCGAAACGCAGGATGACTCTGCTTTGGTGCTGTGGTGCGACGCGGGCACAGATGCCATGACCGTTGCAGGTTCGTCGATCGCGACCACTGGAACAAACGCTGATGATGCGACAGGCATGTCACGCACGAGTGAGGGCCGGCCCTGTTCATGCGCCTGAACCCACTTATGCAACTGGTTGGCGTTCACGCCAGCCTTAAGGGCAAGGCCCGATAGCGAAGCGCCCGGCCGCAGACAGGCTTCGACTAGTCGTCGCTTGTCCGCTGGGTCGAAGCTTCGCTTGCCGCCGACACCAACACGGGTCACGCGCAAGGGTAAAAAGCTCAGGTCATCGTCTGTCATGGATTGCGTCCGCAAAATTGGGTTGCGGACGCAATCGTGTGCCTTCTCAACGTCGGAAGCTAGGTGTGCGAAATCGCGCGCTTACGATTGTCTGTGCTTCACGCGACGGTGAAGGGCGTCGCAGGACAGCCTGCTTTGGTTTCGGATCAGATGATGTTTTTCATGCACTAAATGCATGAGGCCACGCGGACTTCAAAGACATTGAAGCGCGTAACGAAGGAAAGGAAGAGAAGGGAAGGGAAGGAATAACGATCCGCATCGCACCACGCGCGATGGCGGTCACCCATGCATGGCGGCGAAGAGCGTACGCCGTAAACGCCACGACCCCGCCTTTTGAGGGGCGGGGTCGGGGTTGTTACGTAAGGAGCC
>NZ_JACFYJ010000125.1:0-19692 GCF_037126505.1 Paraburkholderia bengalensis | reverse complement strand
GGCATTCAAGCTGATCGAGGAAGCCGAGAAAACCTGGCGCCGTATCAACGGCCCTGAACAGATCAAGCTGTTGCTGGAGGGCATTGCCTTCAAGGACGGCGAACCGGTGCAAGACGATCGACCGGTTCAGCAGAAACTCGCCGCCTGATAGCCCCTGCCTTAACGTTGCCCGTACACCACTCTTGACGTTAGCTCGAAATGCCAGCTTCATAGGTTCTCCGTGGGACAGAAGTGCGTTGTCGCGTAGCCTCAATTGAATCGCACGCGGCTGCGATGCCATTGATGTAGATCATCGGTCGGCGGCCCACGGGCGTTAGAGTGAAGCTGTTGCTTACTTGCTTATCCCGCTTGGGAAAATCGCAGATGTGAGACCGTCACACAGCGCACGAAGGATGAACTGATGAACGATGCGACCCGCACGGACTGGAGGGACGATACGATGGCGCGAACGCTTGCGGACGGCCCAGTCCTGGCGTCATCGATGGGGGGCGAAAGATACGACTTCGTCCTGGTTGGGGGCGGACCAGCTAGCGTCGCCGCGGCTCGCGCACTGCGAATGGAGAATTCGAGTGCACGCATTGCGATATTATGCGGAGAAGCAACGCTGCCCTACAAGCGCCCACCGTTGACCAAAGGTTTCCTGACGGGTGCGGTCGACGGTCTCCAACTTGCGATGCACCCGCCGGAGTTCTACGGCGAACAACGCATCGACGTTCTGATTGGCGCGCGGGCCGTGCGCGTTGAGCGTGCGCGGCATACGGTCACAACGTCGGATGGGCGACTGTTTCAGTACGGCAAATTGCTGATCGCGACGGGGACGTCGCCGCAAGGGTTGCGGTTGCCGGGCAGCGACCTGCAGGGCATACGGTTCATACACGACATCAGCGACGCCGCCGCATTGCGAGAGGCCGCGAGCAAGGTCCGGCGGGCCGTAGTCCTTGGTGCCGGGTTCGTTGGTGTCGAAGTTGCAGCATCGCTGCGCGCGGCAGGCCTCGAGATTACGCTGATCGAGCGCGCATCGTGCGTCATGCCGCAGTTGCATGCGCTGGTGCTTTCGTCGTGGTTTGCGGATCGTTGCGCGCAACAGGGCATCCGTGTGTTGACTGGGTGCAATGTTACAAGGTTTTTGGGCGACACGCGGGTGACGGGAGTCCTGACCGGAACGGGCCAGGAATTAGCGTGTGAGCTGGTCGTCGTCGCCATTGGCGTGACGCCCAATTGCGCATTCCTCGAGGGCAGCGGCGTAACCCTGGATAACGGCGTGCTGGTCGACGAATGCCTGCGCACGAATGATCCCGACATCTATGCTGCCGGCGACGTCGCGAACTTTTGCGATCCCGTCTTTGGTGTAAGACGGCGCATCGAGCATTGGGACAATGCGCTGCGTCAGGGCAGGCTGGCTGCGCGCAACATGCTCGGCAAGGGGATACCGTACCGTGATGTCTCGATCTTTTACGGCAGTGCGTTCGGAACGGCTTACACCTTCATGGGTCAGGCGGAAGAGGCGAGCGAAACGGTCCAGCGTGGCACGCCTTCCGACAGCGCATGGGCTGTGCTCTATCTCAGACACAACGTTCTGAGAGCCGTTTTCTCGGCCGGCCGAAGCGCAGAGGAATCGGCGGCCGCCGAGGAAATGATCCGCCATCGAATAGGGTTGCACGGAGCGCGCGCCCAGCTTGCCGACCTTCAATTCTCCCTGACACGGTTGCCTTCGCAGACAGTGTTGATCCTGCAAGGTGGAGGGGCGCTCGGTGCATTCGAATCCGGCGCTATACAGGCGCTGGAAGAGAACGGCGTGCGGCCGGACGTCATCTCCGCCGTTTCCATCGGAGCCTTCAACGGCGCCATAGTCGCCAGTCATCCGGGGTGTGCGACGGAACGGCTGAAGCAATTCTGGCGCGATCTTTCGATTTCTTTACCCAGCAGGCCCGACTCGGCGATACACGAAACGCTGCTGCTCTGGTACGCATTCTGGTTCGGTGTGCCCAACTTTCTACGCCCGCGCTGGTGGAACGGTGAACTTGGGGCAGGCGCGCTCGTTCCGTGCTGGACCAGCTACTATGACCCGGCCGACATCAAGGCATTGATTTCCCGTTATGTCGACTTCGACGTGCTTGCCGACAGTCCAACCCGGCTGCTGATCGGTGCCGTCGACGTGCAGACGGGCGAGCAGCGCATTTTCGATAGTTACACGGATCGTCTGACGCCTGACCATCTGCTGGCTAGCGGCAGCCTGCCGCCCGCCATGCCATGGACGACAATCGATGGCCGCGCGTACTGGGACGGCGGCCTTGTCAGCAACTCACCGCTGGACCTCGTGATTGACCGGTGCGGGCGCATCAGCGGCCGTGTGTTCGCGCTGGACCTGTTCTCCGGCGGGCGCCCCATGCCGTCAAACATCATCGACGTCATGCGACGGCGCGATGAGCTCGTGTACACCGATCGCATTCGCAATGACCTGCGCTTCGAGGAATACGCAAACGACTTTAGCGATCTGGTGCTGGATCTTATGCATGAGCTCGATGCAGATACGGCAAGGCGGTTCAAACAGCGGCCGAACTACATCCGTTTGATGGGCAACCGGACGCCGATCCATGTATCGCGAATCTCGCTGCAGGGCGCACTGCCGTTCGCGACCGATTTCGATTTCTCCGTCGCGACTGTCGAAGCGCTGCAGCGGCGCGGCCAGCAGGCCGCACAGCAGGTGCTGGATGAAACCAGTCGCGAAATGCAGGAGCTGGGACTGAACGTTTGATCACATCGGTTGCGAAATTCTTGCGTCTCGGTACAGCCACGTGCCGCTTTGCCATCCAGCTTGACATGTGTCAATGGCGCGCCGAACGCCGGTGGTAGCTTGAGGGTGCGGCAATTCGGTCTTGTCGCGACCGAAAAATTGTGCGACCAAGGTCACCGGAAGACATCAATGGTTATCCAATTAACAACATTTGAGCGGTCGTGCTTTTGCTGTACTGATCAAACATGATCGGTATTCCAGATACCTCACCGGATTTGATCGGATCAATAGGTCCATCGGGGACGCTCCCATCCTGAAGCCAGTTGCGATGCAGTGGCACATTGCTCCGCAAAGAGCTATTCATGGCGCGGAAATTTGCTGCCGCGCGATTATTGCGATGTGCTCGACGCGAGTACATGCTTACCATCTTGCCTATAAACATATGCGCGATTGAAGGGATACGCGCTTTGCGTGGCGCGCAAGCGGCCCAGAATAGGCCGGTCGTGCTCGACAACGCCATTGGGGCGCGACGCAAGAATCTGGAACAGCGATGTCCAGCCGTGCTCGAACCCCATGGCCGAGCCGGCGAGGTATAGTCGGTAGGCACGGATAGTCCTGTCCGCGTCCTTACCCAGTATCTCCCGCGCGTCGTCGAGATGCCCTTCGAGCGCGTCGGCCCAGTGCCACAATGTCTGGGGATAGTGCGGGCGCAGACATTCGGCGTCCAGCGGCTCGAGCTTGCCTCGGGTGATAGCGTTCAGCATCACGCTCACATGTACGAGCTGGCCGCCGGGGAAGATGTATTTTTCAATGAAGTCGCTCATACCACCATCGAACTGGGGAGTGCCTGTGCCACCAGCCGTAATGCCGTGGTTCATTACGAGGCCACCGGGCTTGAGCAGACGGTGAATCTTGGCGAAGTAGTCGGGGAGGTTGGGTCGGCCAACGTGTTCACACATGCCTACCGAGGCCACCCGATCAAAGGGCAGGGATTCATCGATGTCGCGATAGTCCTGCAGCAGCATGCGCACGCGGCCCTGCAAACCTTTCCGCCTGATGAGGGTCGTGACGTAGGCGTGCTGGTTCCTGGAGAGCGTAATGCCCGTGGCATCAACCCCATAATGCTCGGCAGCAGCAGCCCACCCCATCCGGCGCCGATGTCGATGAAGCGCTGACCAGGCCGAAGCATCATCTTCTTGCAGATCATGTCGAGCTTGGCGTCCTGCGCCTCACGCAGGCTCAAAGCCGGTTCGGCAAATGGCACACGAATATACGCGTTTTGGATCAAGCCAGAGGGCGAAGAACTCGTCAGAAACGTCGTAATGGCGCTGAATCTGTCGGGCATCCTTTACCCGGCTATGGTGTGTACACTCCCAGATGGCACGCTGAGCATGCCGGACAAGCCGTGACAACCCGTGTGTAGCTTGCTGGGTCGGGTCAATGCCGAGCAGAGCGGGCGCGACCAACACAAGGTCGCGCATTTCGCCTCCGATTTCGACTCGACCTTCCACATAATCTTCTGCGAGCCGTCCGATCGCCCCTTGCGCCAGATGCATGAGCGCTCGCATATCGCGTACAACAAATGCAACACGGGATTGGGTAGCGCCAATGCTCCGGCCTCCGGGGAGTTGGAGTGAGCAGGGCAGCGGCAACCCGGTGAGCCGCTTCTCGGCTAATCGACGCAGATGGCTAAGGAAAGGCATGACATGGACCCGAGGGTAGTTTTCGACGGCCAATAGACGCAGATCGCGGACACGACATATTGCCAGGAACACCATGTCGAACAACATGAGCATTCCCGTTCCCCGGACAGATCAACATCGATTCCCAAGGCAGAATTGCCACATTTGTCCAAAAAGAACAACTGCCTGCTGAGTGTGCGCGGCTACTGCGCATATTGATTGACGCCGATCAATCAAAGCACGCGTCGCATAGCTGTCACCGCCGGCACAGCCGCATCATCGGGATCCAGCTTTGAAATATCGCTCGCCGGAGTCGAGCTCGAGGCTGGTCTCAATCAGGCCCGACTCTATCTACCTTCCGCCGCTTCTTTTGATCAACCTCAAATATCCGTCCGACGTGGCGCCGACAATTCTCATATGGGCGTTCGCGCTCTCGGCCGCCATATCGAACTTCGTGTCCGACCGCGCACCTCAAAGGGAGAGGAAGCGTGGCGAAGCGCCCTCTCGGAGAATGTGGGTCGACGGTCGAAGCGGTGATCTCATGAATTCATACTGGATGGATGACGAACCACGATTCAGCGATCGCGCGGAGGCAGGACGCATGCTTGCGCGACAACTAGACGGATATGCGGGACGCGGCGATGTGATCGTACTGGCACTGCCGCGTGGTGGCGTGCCGGTCGGCTATGAGGTCGCGCAAGCGCTGGGCGTCGAACTGGACGTGCTCGTCGTGCGCAAGCTGGGCGTCCCGCACTATCCGGAACTGGCGATGGGCGCCATCGCCTCCGGCGGCGCACTCTATCTCGACGAGTCTGAAATCAGAAGACGTATTGTCGGCCGAGCCGTTGATAGCGTTCCAAAATCACAAAAGGTGAAGCAGGCGGCAGTCATCGAGCTCAATAGTACTCGTCGCGACTTACCACCCCGCAAATAGTGAGCCGTGATCGTTGCCGTTGACATGAGTCAAACCTGCCTGCCTGGTGCCGCACATACTCAGGTCATCAACCCGATGAGGAGTTTGCCGTGTTCAGCAACCAGATCATTTCTGCCCTCCTGATTGCCGCAGCGGTCACTGCAATACCCGCCGCTTTCGCGGAACAGGAGGGCACAAACACTCAAGATACTGCGGCCTATGTCCAGCAGACGGACAGCGACGCGAGCGCGGCGCTCGAACGGCTGTACGCGAAGGCACCAGGAACCCGGGAACTGTTAGCGGGTGCAAATGGCGTGCTGGTCTTTCCTGACGTTCGTGCCGGCGGTGCGATTCTAGGCGCCGAGTACGGACGCGGCGTCCTGCGTGTTCCCGGGGCGCCCAACACATACTACAACGCGAAGACCGCTTCCGTAGGCGCACGCCTCGGCTACGAATCAAAGAGCGTGATCCTCGTGTTTCTCACACAGGAATCGCTTGACCGATTCCGCAAAAGCAAAGGCTGGACGGTGGGTGTCGATGGATCTGTTGTTCTGTTCAAGGCAGGCAAGAGCGGAAAGTTTGACACCAATACGGCACGCCACGCGATCATGGGTTTCGTCGACACGAAGAGTGGCCTGATGTTCGACCTGTCGCTGACGGGAACGCATTTTTCGAAGGCGCCGGTATAGGCGGACGCCCGGAACGGCGATCGCAGATCGTGCCTGACGGGCAGCGGTCGAGTGGGAAATATCAATGCGCGGCGATGCGATCAGTGCGCATCGTTTGCAGGAGGCAGTCGTGAAAGTCAAAGATATTTGTAGTCGTGGCACGGTCCATATTCCCATGTCCTGCACTTTGCAGGAAGCGGCGACGCAGATGCGCGACCAGCACGTTGGCACGCTGGTAGTGACGGGCGGCGGATCGACCAACCGGATCGCGGGCATCGTGACCGACCGGGATATCGTGTTGAAGGCTGTGACGCGGACCATTTCTCCGAGAGAACTGTTGGTCACGGATGTGATGACACCCTATGTGGTGACTGTCGATGCCGACGCGGACGTGGTCGACGCGATGCAAGCCATGTCGTGTCATGGGGTTCGTCGGGTTCCCGTCACGAACGCGGAGCAGGACATCATTGGCGTGCTTTCGCTCGACGACGTGATCGAGGCGCTCGGTCAGGATCTGGCGTTGTTGTCGAGCATCATCCGCTGTGAGCAGAACCGCGAGAGTTGCGGTTCAGTACAGACCCCGCTGCGCGTGTAATAAAGCATGGGTATCGGCAGGGACGACCGGGAGCACATCATGCGAAACGCCGTGGACAAAGCATCTGCGGAACATTGCCGCAAATTGCCGGAAGGGCTGATGCCTAACCTGTGCCAGCCGTACCGCGGCTATCTGATTGAAGTGCGGGTATCGATCAGCCCGGTGATTTCGCTGAGTTGCATGCCTCGTCGCCACTATAACGTCTCCTGGTCGGTCCGTTACGTTGACGACGTTGCCACAGCAGTGACAAGTGTTGATGTGCGGACCGATTTTATCTCTTATAACGGTGCCCGTAGCTATGGCGAGAGACAGGCCCGGGAGTTTGTCGATAGGGAACTCGCAAGCGCGCCTGTTTGACGACTCACCGATAAGGCATGTTGCTCCCATGTTCGTGGTTTCCCTGATGGCATATTGATTCGGGCCTTGCCGTCCGGATGCGTTGTGTCCGGGTGGAGGGCCGCGAACTGATCCTGGCCGCGCACGGTGACGCAACCAGTGGAACGGACCATGAAAGACGACGCATACGAACGACGCACGCTGCTGAACAATCTCGGCCGCGTCATGCAGTTGACCGCCCGCATTAGCGAGATGCGGCCGGTTCCTCCGACCATCGGGAATCTTATCGAGCGCAATCCGATCCTCGAAGACGAGCCTTTGCTGGAATACCTGGATCGCACGATGCTCGTCGAAGACTTCATTACCCGCTCGCTACGCGCGTTCTGCCTGTGGCCTCAGTGGCTCCTCACAGATCCGCTTGATCGAAACGCGTTTGCCGCCAGTGTTCGTGAGCACCTCTTCAAGGGAAACCGGCGTGGATGGAAGTTGTTTGCTGCCCGAGTACGTGGCGAGGTCGACTGGTTTGACGCGCAAGAGGAGCACTGGCCCCTGTCTGCGCATATCGCGCTGTCAGCGCCCGCATTTAATGAACCGGAATCAGGTGAGCGCGACACGGACGTCGCCGTCACGGACATCGAACGCGGATACGACACAGAGGCGACTGCTGAGAGTATTGAGGGCTTGACGCCAGTGCGGGAGCGGGGCCGCGCAAACGAACAGCTTCCCGAAACGCGTGGATAAGAGACACACCATAATTGCCACGCACGCCGGGCAAGCGCCTTGTTTCATCCCGAGCGGCAATAGCGAAGCCGATGATCAGCAACCTTGTGCGATGGGTACTCTGTGCAGACGCAGCGAGTCTTAGCTTACCGAAGCGTTGCCCGACAACCTTGATGAGTTTCATCTGCGTAAGAGATATACGGCGACACAAAGCATGCGCTTGCCAGCGCTGGCAGTCTGGGCCTGGCGATATGGTTGACGTACGTCAAGAGGCCGATCCGGTTCGTGCCGACAATGATTTCTCCAACCTCTGAAGGAGAGCCGTCATGAATGAACAAGCTACAAAACTGCCTGTGAAGAAGGAGGCCGAGACAGCCCCGCCTGCAGGCCTGTCACAGGCATGGCATCCGGTTGAAAGCCTGCGCCGGGAGATTGACCGTCTCTTTGACGAGTTCGACCGTGGTCCTGGAATCCTGCCGTTCCGGCGTTCATTTTTTGGTCTTGAACCGTTCTGGCGCCGTGAGCGCTCCTGGGCGTCGGCGCCCGCCGTTGACGTGTCGGAGACCGAGAAGGCTTACGAGATCGTAGCCGAACTGCCTGGAATCGACGAGAAGGATATTGAGGTGAAACTCGCCAATGGCGGCCTCACCATCAAGGGTGAAAAGCGCGAGGAGAAAGAAGAGAAGAAGAAAGACTACTACCTGCATGAACGCCGCTTCGGTGCCTTTGAGCGCTACTTCCAGATGCCGGAAGGCGTTGATCGCGAGAAGATCGAGGCAAGCTTCCGAAAAGGCATCCTGACAGTGACCCTGCCCAAGACGCAGGAAGCCCAAAACGCCGAAAAGAAGATTCCAGTCAAGGCGGCGTAATTAGCGTCACAATGAAACGATTGGACGTATCTGCAAGGAGTGCGGTCATGTACAGATTTATCCGTACTGCAACGGTCAGGAACGCGGCGCTGCTGCCGTCGCACTGGTTTTCGCATCGGAGGTTACCGCCCATATCAATAATGAGTATTCGCTCAATATGTGCTTCGGTGCCGAGCAATTCGGCAGCCCGAAGGTTCATTGGCACTTTGATGCCGACAGTCTCGACAGGATGCAGCAGGTCAACGAAAGACTGATGGGAGATCAGGACTACGTCGCCCTGCTCGAAAAATACAAGGATATCTGGGCGGACGGCGCTATGCGCGACACCGTCATTCGCCTTGCCTGAGTGCACGTTTAACAGTTGTTCATCGGGCCCGGCCCGACCCCGAAGGATGAAGCGGACGTGCCGCGTTCGTCGCCCACGCCAGAGGTAACATGGGTGCGCAGCGGCGACCGAGGTCGGCAGAGGGAATGGTGCCCCAAGCCCGCTTAACAGTTGGACCTGCAGCCCTGCGCGCACCCCGGATTGTGACGCAGGGCATTCATGCCCCAAGCACGTTTACCAGAATTCGATCACGAGGACTGCTGCCGCTGCCATCACACTGGCAGGAGGTACCATGCAGGTTCTCTATCCCCGCTGCGCTGGACTCGACGTGCACAAGGACACCATTGTGGCTCGCGTGCGCTGCGTGTCCGCCCCGCAGCATCGCGAAGTGCGCAGCTTCGCTGCCACCACGACCGGGCTGCTCGCGCTCGGCGACTGGCTTGCCTTGCATGGCTGCACGCACGTGGCCATGGAAGCAACGGGCGTCTACTGGAAACCGGTCTGGCACATCCTGGAAGGCCGCTTCGAACTGGTCCTGGCCAATGCCCGCCACATCCGCAACGTTCCCGGACGCAAGACCGACGTCAACGACGCAACGTGGATTGCCGATCTGCTCGCGCATGGCCTGATCCGCGCCAGCTTCGTGCCACCCGCCACGACGCAGGAGTTACGCGATCTCACGCGTACGCGCAAGCAACTCGTACGCGAGATCTCCCAGCACAGCCTGCGCATCCAGAAAGTGCTCGAGGACGCCAATCTCAAGCTCGGCAGCGTGCTCTCAAACGTGCTCGGCTGCAGCGGTCGCGCCATGCTCGACGCCATCGTCGCCGGTGAAGACAATCCCGAACAGCTCGCCGCACTGGCTCAAGGCAACGCACGCAAGAAGGCGCCCGAACTGCGCGAGGCATTGCGCGGGCGTATTACCGCCCATCACCGCACACTACTCAAGCTTCACCTGGACGTCATCGAGGCCCTGCAGCACACGCTGGCTGAACTGGACGCTACCCTGGGAAAGGCCCTGGCGCCGATCCGGCAGTCCGTTCGCCTGCTGACCACCATCCCCGGGGTCAGTGACGTGACCGCTCAGGTCATCCTTGCCGAGGTCGGTGCCGATATCACGCGCTTCCCCAATGCGGCCCACCTGATCTCCTGGGCGGGCCTCTGTCCGCGCAACGACGAGAGCGCTGGCAAACGCCGCAGCACCCGCGTGCGCAAAAGCGGCACATGGCTGAAAACCGCCCTCGTCACCGCCGCATGGGCTGCCGTCCGCGTGAAAAGCACTTACCTGCACGCCCAGTTCCTGCGCATCAAGGCAAGACGCGGCCCCAAGAAAGCGATCCTCGCCGTTGCCGCTTCCATGCTCACCGCGGTGTGGCACATGCTTTCCAACGGCGTCGTCTATGCAGACCTCGGTACCGACTACTTCAGCCGGCTCGACACCGGAAAAACCATCCAACGCCTGCTCAAGCGGCTTGCCGATCTCGGCTACAACTCGCAACCGGCCCCTTCCTCATGAGCGCTTCTTACCAGACCTTCTGAAGCAATGCAGCAGGACTGCTGGCGCGTCATCCCAGGCTTCAGTATCTATCTGCTGCGACCTGGAGAACCGGCACCCGCCTGTCCGAAGCGGACTTGATCGTTGCGATCGTCAGCCTGGCTGAGGTGGGGGCGCCGGACTCAGTCGCCCGAAGTTGCCGCTACATAGCGACACTCCCCAGCGTGCACTTTCGCACGGTTTTGGCTCCAGCATCCACATATTACCGTTTAGCCGCGCACTTCCAGGTGAACAGCCCCGCGATTGACCTTGGTCAATGTGGACCGCTTTGCCTGGGAGCACGCTTGAACCAAGCGCCGCTCCCTCGACATACCGCTAATTCCGTGCTGATCGACGGCAAGGCAAACGGCCGCTCTGGACGTGCCCCGACCGCGATCCGCTCTCGTCAACGCGCTGCATGCGTAGCGTCGCATGTCATGCGGGATCATCGGATCCTGCCCTCGGGGCATAGTACCGGTTGCTCGTCGTGCTGACTCGATCCCGGGGGCGGAATTGGCGGTGCCGCCCGGACTGGGTAAATGGGACCGGGAGCGGCGCTCCTTAATGTGATCCTTGCGATGGCGAATCGTCAACGCATGCAAAAGCAATGTCGCCAGGCGGATCAGAGCCGCATTTGAGCGTCGGCGCATCTCAATCATCGTCGAGGGACATATTTTTTGAATGTGGCGCGTGCAATGTTCCGCAACGCGGATGGGCAAACTATGTTGGGTGGTGCGATGACTGACGTCAAAGACGTTCTGCTCGTGATCGACATGCAAAATGACTTCATGCCGGGTGGTACCCTGGCAGTCCCACGCGCCGACGAAATTGTGCCAGTGATAAACCGCCTCGCGCAGCGCTTCAGCAACGTTGTTTTGACGCAGGACTGGCATCCCCGATCGCATCTGTCATTCGTCACCAATCATCCGGGGCGACAACCGTTTGAAACCGTTGCGTTTCCCTATGGTGAGCAGGTTATCTAACCGTCGCATTGCGTGCAAGACTCTCCGGGCGCCGCGCTACATGCTGACCTCGACGTACCGCACGCGCGCGCAGTGATTCGCAAAGGTTATCGGCCAGATGTCGACAGCTATTCGGCATTTGTCGAGGCCGATCACCTAACCCGAACCGGTCTCGCGGGATACCTCCATGAAGCGGGCATCACCCGGGTATGGTGTTGTGGCGTGGCGTTTGACTTCTGTGTCGCATATTCGGCACTCGACGCGCGCGCTGCGGGTTTCAAAGTCGCGGTTGTTGAGGATGCAACGCGCGCGATCAATTTGAATGACTCATTGACGCGTGCCTGGCGCGCCATGAGCGATGCTTGTGTTGAACGGGTGCTATCGCAGGAACTACTGGTCTGAATGCGAGCAGAGGCACTGCGCGTAGTCACACGGATACAGTGCCGTTCCGCGAGCGCGTGGCGGAAAAACATTGCGACTCCTCTGGCAGCCCGTGAGCGGGCAGTCGAGCCAGGCCTGTAGAGAGTGAGACGTTTCAGCCGGGGGCCATTCTGGCGGAGACAAGTTCTGACGAGACAGATCGTCATTTGATCTTGGTCAATTCCGGCCGTCGTTGATCATCGAAGATGAAGCTTGCAGCAATCGCTCCTCAAGGGACAATCATGCCAGACTTCCTGCTATTTGCGAGACTTTCTTCCGAGCGTATCCAGTCCGCAGAAGAGACGGAGAAGTGCGAGCAGAGGACCTTGGAAGCGATCAGGAAGAATTGTCCGGGTGTCGAGTGGAAGCAAAGCTACGCGGTCATGGGACCGTATGACTTTCTGGATATTTTTACAGCGGACGACATGGAGACGGCACTGAAGGTTTCGGCTTTGGTGCGCAAGTTCGGCTATTCACACTCCGAGATCTGGCCAGCTGTCGAGCGGAAGTTCCACAGGAAGCTCATAGAGTTGATCGACTGAGGGAGGGAAGAATGCGTGCCACTGACGTCATGACTACATCGGTCCTGTTTGCACATCCGGACACCACCGTGCAAGAGGCCGCAAAGACACTCGCTGAAAATCATATTAGCGGCATGCCCGTCATCGACGACAAGGGCGCGCTGGTTGGCATGATCACAGAAGGCGATCTTCTCCACCGCGCCGAGATTGGTACGGGTGTCGGCAAGCGTGCATGGTGGCTGGAGTTCCTTGCATCGACACGGGAACTGGCGCACGGGTATGTCAGGGAGCATTCCCATAAAGTTGGCGATCTGATGACGACCGACGTCGTTTCGGTAACGGAGGATACGCCCGTTGCCCAAATCGCCGAAATGCTCGAGCGACACCGGATCAAACGTGTTCCCGTGTTGAAGGGAGGCAAGGTGACGGGACTCGTGAGTCGCGCGAATCTTATTCGTGCGCTTGCCAGTGCGGTTCCCGACGCGGTGCCTTCCGTCGCACCGGAGGATGAATCAATACGCGATGCCATCGTGACAGCATTGAAGGACGCGCGTTGGTCGTTGTCGCGCGAAGATGTGCTCGTTACACACGGCGTTGTTCATCTTTGGGGCATCGTCACGAGCGAGGAGGAGCGTAAAGCGATTCGGGTGGCGGCTGAAAACGTGCCGGGGGTGAAGGAGGTGAGCAGTCACCTCGAGTATCCCGTCACGCTTCCAGCGATGTAGCCGACTGAAGCAGGACGCGTCGCAATTTTCTTGTACTTCAAACCGGGCAATGAAGATGACAGACCCTGGCGACCACCGCGTGTCACCGATGCCCCGCGACAGGCTATTCCAGCCACATACGGACGATAGCTACCGGCCCCCGACTCACGTGCACGCAGGTACGGGCTGCCGCGAATGCGGCGCCGTCTACGAAAAAGGTCGCTGGACATGGACCACGAATGCGGAGCAGACAGGTCAGCTGGTTTGCCCAGCATGCCGTCGGATACTTGAACACGCACCTGCCGGTGAACTGTGGCTGGAGGCGGGCGGGTACCTTCTCGCGCACCGCGATGAGGTAGTTTCCCTTCTGCAGCGTGAGGCGGCATATGAAGAAACGTGTTACGCGCTTGAGCGGCTAATGAGCATTGAAGAGCAGGCAAAGGGGATGCGAGTGACAACCACGGGCCGCCACATGTTGCGGAGGCTCTGCGAAGCTCTCGTCCTGGCTCATCACGGACAACTCTCCCTCGAGTACCGCGACGGCGGAGGCATTCTTCGTGCGCGATGGAAGCGGCCAGGCGATTAGGGAAATCGGGTCGTACGCGTGCATTCACGCGAATAGATGTTCAGGAAGAAGGAAACGAAAGTGACGCACCTTTATCCCGATTGCGCCTTGCTGACGGACCTGTACGAATTGACGATGCTGCAGTCGTACTTCGACTGCGGCATGAACGAACCGGCGACATTCGAGCTATTTGTCAGGAAACTCCCGGCACAGCGGAACTTCCTGATGGCAGCGGGGCTGGAGCTGGTTCTGGATTATCTGTGCGATCTCCGCTTCACTGATGTCCGGCTGGAGATGCTTGCACGCACAGGCCGGTTCAGCGCCGCGTTTCTGCGATCACTGGAGTCGCTGCGGTTTACCGGGTCGGTGTACGCGATGGCGGAAGGCACCGTGTTCTTTCCTGACGAGCCGATCCTTCGGATTACGGCTCCGTTGCGCGAGGCGCAACTGGTTGAAAGCCGGGTCATGAACCTCGTGCACTACAGTACGCTGGTTGCGAGCAAGGCCGCGCGTTGTGTCCTCGCAGCGCCGGGAAAGCAGCTTGTCGACTTTGGCCTGCGACGGGCCCATGGCGCAGAGGCCGGCATACTCTCGGCGCGTGCGAGCTACCTCGCGGGTTTCAGTGGTACCGCCACGCTGCAGGCGGGGCTCGACTTTCACATCCCGATGTTCGGGACCATGGCGCACTCGTTTGTTCAGGCTCATCAGGACGAAGGTGAAGCATTTGAGCATTTCGTGCGCTCACAGCCTGAAAATGCACATCTCCTGATTGACACATACGACACAGAGATCGCGGCAAAAAAGGTGGTCGCGCTGTCGAAACGGCTTGCAGCGGAGAAGATGACCATCAAAGGTGTGCGGATCGACAGCGGCGACCTGAGCATCCACGCGCAAAAGGTCAGATGTATCCTGGACGAAGGTGGACTGGATGCGGTGACCATTCTCGTCAGTGGCAACCTGGACGAATGGCGCATTGAGAAGCTTGTTCATGCGCAGGCGCCGATTGACGGATTCGGTATCGGCACCCGTATGAATACATCGGCCGATGCACCTTACCTTGACTGCGCCTACAAGCTTACCCAGTATGCGGGGCGGCCGCGTCGGAAGCGCTCTGAAGGCAAGGCGACCTTGCCAGGCGTGAAGCAGGTTTTTCGCACGCATGGTGCCGAAGGGAAGCTCGCATGGGATGCGCTTGTCCTGGAAGACGAGCGGCATGCGGGCGTCCCACTTCTGCAGCCGGTCATGATTGACGGTCAGCGTCTTTGCGATCGATTGACGCTGGATGTAATGCGTCAGCATGCGCAGCGTGAACTGCTCTCGCTGCCAGAGCGTATCGCGGCGCTCAATCCTTCGAACGAACCATATCGCGTCGATATCTCGGAGCGATTGGTCGACCTTGCGCGGGAGCTAGACAGCATGCAGAGCGCGCATTGAGCGTTTGTGCTTTTTTGGCATAAAAGTTCCCGATGGATAAAGGCGACCGTCTTAACTGGCATCACTTTTCAGGCCGCATTGACTGCCTGGGCTCGCACGGCACGAAGGCGTGAACTCTGCGCCGCGCCATACGGGCGCCGTTTTCACGCATCACAGTGCAACGCCGCACCGCGACCCATACTTGATTCAACGAATTTTTAACTCACGGCTAGCAAGAAATCGGAGGCTTACGAAAGCTGTCAAGCCTCCATCGCTTCCCTCGCAAGACGAAGTGCGTCGTGGATTTTCGCGAGTCTCTGCTTTTGGTCGGTCTGAAGATCGATGATGCGTTGTTCTATGCGAGCCTTTGTCGCAGGCGAAGCACTCTGAAGCTGATCATGAAGTGCCTTGAGCTTCGCATCTGATTCCTCGCGGTACTGCTCAATGTGCCGGGCAGCGTCCAGAGCGGCTTTTCGCAAGTTCTCTTCTGACCTTAATACTACTTCATGCAGTGCGTGCAGTCTCTTTTCCGTCCGTCTGGCAGCGAACTCGGCACGACGTGCTGCGACTTCTCGCTTCAGCCTGACTACGCGCTTCCTGATCTCGTCTTCGATGAAGTCATCTCGTGCTGCGCGGATGACACTTCCGCCAAACGCCTCAACTCGCGCATCTACGAGCGTTATCCATTCCTCTGAGGCTTCGGCGAATACCGCAGTCTTACCGGGAACAAGTTCCTTGCAGATCGAGCTGAGAAACTCCTTGCTCACCCCCAGGTTGAAGAGATCCAGCACCGCACCAATGATGCCGCCCGTAGCCGCCCCAATACCCAGGCCGGCGAGCCCGCCGAAAAGCCCCGCCGTGCCACCAATCAATGCGCCCACGCCGGAGCCGATGGGCGCAGTTTCCCTTTCCAGTACAACAAGAGTGCCATCCATCCCGCGTTGAACGATCGCATGGTTAAATAGGGTGATATCACCTGCCACATGCAACAATTCGAACGCTTCAAGCCCTGCGCGGGCACTTGCTTCGTCTGGAAACAGGGCGAAGATGAAATTGGTCATATCGAGCTTCCGTCAAATGTACGGCAACTGGAACTTCGCAACATAGACGCGGGCATTGGGTATTGACTCTGCGAATCGCGCAATACGCCAGGTTGGTTCATAGGGGAGCACATGGTAGTTCTGCAACGCAGCGCCCCGGAATGCCCGGACAGCCTTCAAGATAGCGTCAACAAGCCGACTTGTCTTGACACAAGTCAGCGGCGTGACGGGGGAGACCCAGTTATGTGGCCTTGCTCCCGAGCGAAGAATCACCCGCGCCGCAATTCAATGCGTTCCCCAATGTCTCGATCGCTATCGAAAACGCTGATCTGCATCAGTGTTATGAGGCCACGTGTCACACATCATGATCTCGCTGCGGCTGGCATTTTGCCGCGGAACCGCAGCGAAGATTATGGAGCATTTCATGCGTCGCCATCTTCCCTTTTTCGAGCGGCTGGCATTTTCCGTGGTGACAGCGTCCGCGGTGATTTGTGCTGCATTTCTGCTTGGCCACCGTTATGGCGGATTCGAAAGCGCAGGTTTGACATGGACGTCGAATCTATGCTTTGAACGGGCCTTAATGTGTCAGGATCCGGTTGCGTCCGACGGAAGCGGATGCGGGTCTGCCGTTAATACAAACGCCGAATGCCCATTCGCAGTATGGTAGCGCCCGCCGATGCTTTGCGTACCCGAGGTTCCTTGATTTGTGTCAGCGTTCACAACGCTTGTACCGGTATGCTGGAATTCAATCAGCACACGCGAACGGGCGGAGGCAGTCATGCAAGCGAAACACCGCACCCTGATCATTTGCTATTCGCGCAGCGAGACGACGGCAGAATTTGCGGGGCGACTTGCCGACGAGCTCGATGCCGATCTTGAACGCGTGTATGAAGAGAGTACCCGGTCGCGCCGGGGCATCACGGGTTTTGTCCGATCGATCCTCGATACGCTATTTGGGCGTCCGGCGCACCTGCAGCCGATGAAACATCGCCCGCTGCAATATGACCTGGTTGTAGTTGGGACGCCTGTATGGACGGGCCGGGCGTCGACACCCATCACTACCTGGCTGGCTGCTCACCATCACGAACTTCACCATGTAGCGTTCTTCTGCACGATGGGTGGTCGCGGCAGCGAGCGGGCGTTCGCACAGATGCAGGCTTTGGCGCAGCGTGCGCCGATCGCGACCTGTGCCGTCTCCGCACGCGATGTCGAAAGTGGTGATGCGCGAGAAAAGCTTGCGCGCTTCGCCGTGACGATCCATGACTGTCTGGCGGGGCAAGCAGCCCAGGCGGCAACAGGAGCCGGGTTAGGCCCGTGCCACACCAGTCCCAGCGCCAGCAATCTGTAGCGCCTGATGTGGGCTACGCAATCGGGGGAGAACAGATGATTCGCGTAAGAGCCATAAGACCCGCATTGCATAAAAGAAACAAGATCACGCGAATGTTATGCGCGCTGTTTCATTTGCCTGGACTCGCTCTTCATCGAAGCAGTCGCACGAAATCGTTGGGCAACTGCACAGGGCCGTTCGATGGCCGCTTCGCTGAACCTCAGACTAACGCTCAGATGTGCGCCGATTCGGGCGCCGTGCTGGCGTTCGATTACTTCGCGCTCCAGCGGCCGGCCTGATGCTGCCGGGAAGCCATGCGACGGCTACGAGGTGGAGTGGAGCAATGGGCTGGACGGGCCAAGATCACTGCCTTGGATGGTAAAGCTGCGCAGCGTGATGCGCCACTGTAGGCGCTGACAGATTCATAAAAACAGTGTGCGTCAGCACATCCTGCATCGGGTTGCCCTCGAACTGGTTAGGCTCTTCCCGAGGCGGTTCACGCGCGGTTTTGCGCGGACCGGGATAACGGCTGGAAGCTCGTTTCAAGAACCAGGCGGGCAGTGGTCGGGGCGAATCCGGCACGCCTGCAATGCCCGATCACCGCGAGCGATTGAAGGATCGCTTGGAAGACGTACTTCACGCCGCGCGCCGTTTAATGCTGGAGCCGCGCTTCCCGTTAATGACCCGGCTGGCCATGCACGTGCCCATCAGGGAACGACCAGGTCGAATTGCAGCGGTACGCGCACGCTCAAAACGTGGTTCTGTATCGAGCGCACTCTTCCCATTGCCACTCTTACGTTAGTTGAGGGAAGTCAATTGGATCGCCGCTCTCAACCGTACATTCATGGCGTAACAGTGCGAATCAGGCAGGCCGTCTGCTCTCGGCTGGCGCTGAACTCGGGAGATGTCATGGACAGAACGAAGAGGGGAAGGACGATATGTGCCGTTGTGATGATGTGCCTGACCGCATGTGGCGGTGGTAGTTCTCCGCCGACGCCAAACGCCGACCCGCAAGGATTCTGGCAGGGAACAGCGGGCGATGGCCGGGATGTTTCCACCTTGATCCTTGAACAGGGTCAGTATTTTATGGTCTTTTCTTCCGGCACCACGGTAAGCGGCATGGTCGAGGGAGCATTCAGCGTGAGCGGCAACACGCTTATTGACAATGCCGCGATCGATTTTCCGGCCTCGGGTGCCGCCACTACTGCGAGCGTTACGGGTTCCGTCACGACACGACAGTCGCTATCCCTCACCGATGCTGAGTCCAGCGGCGTCAGAGCGGTCACGGGGACCTATAGCCCCGCCTACGACACCCCGGTAGATATATCGGAAGCCATTGGCACCTGGGTGGGAAACATAGGCAGTACGGGGGAGACCAGACTCACGATCAGCCCGGATCTTTCTTTCACGGGCACGCAGGGATCGTGTTCGTTCAGTGGCTCGGTGCGTGCACGGCCAACGGGCAAGCACGTGTTTGATGGAAGTTTAACGTTCAATGATGTGTCGTGCGCGTCTGGAACCGGAACATCAATGAACGTCAAAGCTGTCGTTTCAGGAACGAAGATCACTGCTGTAGGTGTGAACTCCTGGACAACAGTCGGGTTTGCGTTTGTCGGAGCGCGGCAATGACGAGTGGCAAAACGACTGTATCCGGGATCTGGCGGTCAGCGCATTACGCAGACGAGGCGTTCCTTCAGATGCCCCACTGCGCGAAAGGCGTTCCTGGCCTGATCGCAAGGGAGGTTGCGTACGCGATTTGCGTTCGACATCAACCACCTTCAAAACGGGACGCGCTGACCGCGCCAGTACTGTACTGAGATGAAGCACATCATGCCTTCTATATTCAGATCGAGATCATTTAGGATAGCGGCCGCACTGATCATGTCGCTTGGCTGTCCAAGGTTGACGGAGGCGCAGAGCGCGAGTGCGCCTCCATCGGCTGCCCAGTCGCCAGACGATATGGCCTCGGAATCTCGCGGAGGATCGTTGGCTCCAGCGGAAATGTCGGGAAATAAAGGGAAAACGCGTGCGCAGGTGAAGCAGGAACTGGAGCAGGCTAAGAAAAGTGGCGAAATGAATCGCATCAACGAGTTCTACGGCTTATCGCGATGGTGACCGTGCGGGCGCTTTAAACGACGTACTTCGCGGCGGTGTTACAAGCATGTTATTGCGGCTTCGTAGACGGCCCCGCGCTAGATCTAGGTTCAAGCGGGCAGCCCGAAAATGGCACAATTGGTAAGCGGATGATAAGCCCGACCGGGTATGTAGTCCGGTCCACAGCCAGCGAAAAATATCGCTGCTGCGTCGCCGTCGCAGCGCTTCCAGAGATATCTCAAGCCGAGAGCGCCGCGGACGAGGTGCTGC
>NZ_JACFYJ010000124.1:0-19938 GCF_037126505.1 Paraburkholderia bengalensis | reverse complement strand
TGCTGGTTTCCGACTTCGACAATCAGATTCTCAGCTGAATCCTCCACCGCCTTCAATCCTTCGCCCCAATCCCCCGTACACCACTTTCGACTTTAGCTCGATTAAAACCACGACTAGGGCCAGTGCGGCGAAAAGGAATCCGCTCCAGATTGCACCAGAGATGCCAAGCAGCGCGATAAAAGCCCCGCCGACCGCGGAGCCGAGCACAACACCCGCATTGGCCGAAGACACATAGAGGCTGTTGGCAAACCCGGGCGCTTCTGTGGCGACCGAGGTTAGCCACATTTGCGTGATGACGAGGCCGCTCGTATGGGCTGCTCCCCAGAACAAAGCGATGGCGGTCATGATGGGCAGCGAGACGTTTCCGGAAGTATGGAGGATCAGGTATGCGGACGACAGAATTACCGGATGGGCGATGACCGTCCAGGCGAGATTGCGGCCAAGGACACGACCGGCGATCAGGTTGCCGGCCACGCCGCCGATACCGAAAACGACGAGCATTGCGCTGATCGTCTGACCGGTCATGCCAGTCGTTTGCTTCAAGTATTCTGCCGCGTAGCTGTAGACAGAAAACATGCTGGTGAAGGCTAGGACGGTGCTGGCGAGGTTGAACCAGACGGCAGGCTTGCGCAGGACGACGAGTTGGCTGCTGAATGTCACCGGGCGACCCTGCAACTGAGGCGGCAGCTTCAACAGCAGGCCGACGCCGGCGGTACCAGTCACCGCAGCACAGAATAGGAACGACGCCTCGTAGGACACGCGCGCGGCTACCCATGTAGTCGCGGGCACGCCGAGCACGAGGCCAAGCGTCGTACCGACGACCGCGGTGGCCGTTGCATGCGCGGCCCGCTGCGCCGGATAGAGGGAGACGGCGGTCGCGAATGCCGCCGCAAAGAACACCGGATGTAGCAGTGCGGGGACGACGCGCAGAGCCATGAGTGATGGAAAATTCGGCGCCCAAGCCGACACGACGCTGCACAGCGAAAATCCGGCAAGCGCAATTGTCAAGACCTTTTTGCGATCGAACCGCGACGAGACGAGTACGAGAAATGGCCCAAAGAGGGCGACGATCAGCGCGAAAAGCCCCATAAGCATACCGGCCTGCGAGACGCTTATATGAAAGCGGTCGATGATCACGGGAAGTATGCCGACGACGCCGAATTCAAGCGTATAGAGACCGAATAGGCCTAGGATGATGTAGGGCATCGAGCGGCCAGGATTGCTGGCGAAAGACATGGTGTTATTCCGTAAAACGTGGTCAGGGACGCGGCTTATCATAAGGCTTGGCGATCCTCGCATTAAGATGGTGCCGGTTCCGGTCAGTGCGAACTTTAGTGTCCGTAATTGGCCAATTCGCAATGCTCCGAAATCGCGTCCGCCGCGGATTCGAGCCCGATAGTAGAATTGGGCGACCCTTTAGGACGTGGTTACCATGGACAGCATCAACGCGCTCAATGTTTTCGTGCAGGCTGCAGATACGCGAAGCTTCGTTGCGGCCGGACGCACGCTGGGCATATCTGCTTCGGCGGTGGGCAAGAGCATCGTGAGGCTGGAGGAGCGTGTCGGGACACGATTGTTCCATCGCAGTACCCGGAGTATTGCGCTCACGGCTGACGGCACTAGGTTTCTCGAACGGGCGCGGCGCATCCTCGCGGAGATCGATGAGGCCGAAGCGGAATTTTCGCGCATAGCAGTCGAGCCTCGGGGGCGTTTGCGCGTGAGCCTGCCGCTGGTCGGAGAGCCATTTCTGTCAACTATTGCAGGTTTCAGGCGTGCGTACCCCGACGTGGAACTTGATCTCGAGTTCTCGGACCGTCGCGTCGATGTGATCGAGGAAGGTTTTGATGCAGTAGTGCGTTCTGGCGACCCCCGAGACTCGCGGCTGGGGTCGCGCCTGCTTGGCGCATTTCGCATGCTTCTCGTGGCGTCGCCAGAGTACTTGGAATCACGCGGTGTGCCGCTTCACGCGAGCGAGCTCGTTACCCATTCGTGCATTCAATTTCGATATCCCAACACGGGAAAACTGCAAACGTGGCCGCTGGATGTTGGCGCTGAATTCGAATTACCTCAGTCGGTAGTTTGCAACAATCTCGAGGCACGCATCCGCTTTGCTGTCGAAGGCGTCGGTATTGCGTTCCTTCCTGATTATGCGATCGAAGAATGGCTGGCGGATGGCCGCTTGATGGCTGTCCTCGCGGGTTTCGTAGAAACACACGGACATTTCAGAATTATGTGGCCGTCCGCTAAGTACGTGACGCCCAAGTTGCGTACTTTCATCGACTTCATGGCCGAAGGCCTTTTTCCCGATCATTCACGGAGATGAATGGAAGGAGAGGAGGGACGGAAGGAGATGCCCATCTGAAGCGGCATCTCCGTATCCGGCCTTCGACCCACGCGTGGGCAGTCACATCCACGCCGTTTTAGTTATTCGACTCTTTCAAATTCCTTCAAGTCGGACCGATCTTCACGGCGTGCGCCCTGCAAAGTCGGCTGTTCAACGGCTCCGCTGGCAGCGCCTCCGCACAGCTTGCGTACGATCACGTAAAACACTGGGGTGAGCAACAACCCGAATACGGTGACACCGAGCATCCCGAAGAACACGGAAATCCCCATCGCCTTTCGCATCTCCGCTCCCGCGCCACTGGCGACTATGAGAGGCACGACGCCCATGATGAACGCAATGGATGTCATAAGGATTGGACGCAGGCGGAGACGGCTCGCCTCGATGACGGCGTCGACCACGGAACGGCCTTGTTCCTCGAGGTGCCGCGCGAATTCTACGATTAGGATGGCATTCTTCGAAGACAGGCCGACCAGCACGACTAGCCCGATTTGCGTGAAGATGTTGTTGTCGCCGCGAGTCAACCATACGCCCGTGAGTGCGGCCAACACGCTCATTGGCACGACAAGGATGACCGACAGAGGCAATACGAGGCTTTCGTACTGTGCCGCGAGCACTAGGAACACCAGCAGGATACAGATCGGGAAGATGATGAGCGCCGAATTACCCGCGATGATCTGCTGATAGGCAAGATCGGTCCATTCATATCCGATGCCAGCCGGCAGCGTTTCGGCGGCGATTCGTTCGATGGCTGCCTTCGCCTGTCCGGACGAGAAGCCCGGTGCGGGACTGCCGCCGATGTCCGCCGCGGTATAGCCGTTGTAGCGCACCACTAGCTCCGGCCCGTAGGCGTGCTTGATGGTGGCGAGTGAGCCGATCGGTACCATTTCGCCGTTCCGGTTGCGTGTTTTCAACTTCAGAATATCGTCAGGAGACGCGCGAAATTTCCCATCAGCCTGAACGCGAACCTGGTAGACGCGTCCGAATTCGTTGAAGTCGTTCACATACAACGAACCGAGGTAAACCTGCATGGTTTCATAGACATCCGATATCGATACCCCGAGCTGCTCGGCTTTCACGCGGTCCACATCCACAAGTAACTGTGGGAAGTTGATCTGATACGTTGAGAAGATCGAGCTCAGTTCAGGCGCCGCGGCCGCCTTGGCCATGAATGCCTGCCTAGCCTTGTCTAGCGCGTCGTAGCCTAGCGATGCACGGTCCTCCAGTTGGAGTTTGAAACCGCCGAGCGCGCCCAGTCCCATGACCGGCGGCGCCGCGAACACCACCGGTGTTGCTTCCTTGATGCTTGAGAAGCGGTGGTTCAACTCCAGCGCGATTGCGTCCGCGCTCAGTGTTTTCGAAGTACGTTCATCATACGGACTCAGTAAGACATGGCCGATCACCGCGCTCGAACTGGACGTGGAACCATTGAGCGACAGACCGGGATAGATGAACGCATTCGAGACGCCTGGTGTGTCTAGTGCGATGCTGGTCATCTGTCGTGCGACGTCCTCGGTTCGGTCGAGTGCCGCGCCGGCGGGCAACTGCGCATACATTACCAAATAGCCCTTGTCCTGAATCGGAACGAAGCCGCTCGGCACAACATGTGTTAGCCATGCGGTAGCAGCGACCAGTACGGTGTAGATCAACGTGACGACTGTCTTGCGACTAAGCAGGCGACCTACGCCATGGGCATAGCGCTCCGATCCACGGTCGAAGAAGTGATTGAACTTGTGGAAATGGCGACCAAACGTTCGCTCCATCCATTGGGTTAGCCAGTCGGTCTTGTCGTGTCGACCCTTCAGCAACAGAGCAGAAAGCGCTGGTGAAAGCGTAAGCGAGTTGATGGCCGAGATGACGGTCGAGACGGAGATCGTGACGGCGAACTGTTTGTAGAATTGGCCGGTCATTCCGGTCATGAAGGCCAACGGCACAAACACTGCCGATAGGGTGAGTGCGATAGCGACGATGGGGCCGCTGACTTCGCGCATCGCAAGATAGGTCGCTTCCTTGGGGCTCAGCCCAGCGGCTATATTGCGCTCCACGTTCTCGACGACGACAATTGCGTCGTCGACGACGATGCCGATCGCCAGCACCATGCCGAACAGCGACAGCGTATTGATTGAGAACCCAAGCGCGAGGAGCGCGCCGAAGGTACCGATAATCGAAACAGGCACGGCAAGTAGCGGAATGATTGATGCTCGCCACGTGTGGAGAAACACAAAAACGACCAGTACGACTAGCGCAATGGCTTCAAAGAGCGTGTGAATCACGGACTCCACGCTAGCCCGCACCGACCGTACCGGATCGAAGGTCATGCCGTAGTCGATCCCTTCAGGGAAGTTCTTCTTCAACTCCTCCATCGTCGCCTGGACGTTTTTCTCGATCTCGAACGCGTTAGCGTTCGGCGCCTCCATGATGGCGATCGGAAGCACCGCCTTGTTATTCAGCAGCGCGCGAATGCCGTAGTCTTCCGAGGCGAGTTCGATCCGGGCAACGTCGTGCAGGCGCGTGACGCCGCCATCCGGCGCGGTCTTGACGACGATGTTGCCGAATTCCTCGGGCGTGCGCAGACGTCCTTGCGCCGTCACCGAGAACTGGACAGCCGTGCCCTTCGGCGCAGGCGACGAGCCGATGGTGCCTGCGGATACCTGAATGTTCTGCTTGCGGATCGCATCGACGACCTCTTCCGCAGTCAACTCGCGCTGCGCAATCGACGGTGGGTTAAGCCATATGCGCATCGCATATCCGCCGGGTCCCCAGAGCCGAACCTGGCCCACCCCTGGAATTCGTTCGAGGCGGTCCTTGACATTGATTATCGCGTAGTTGCTCAGATAGTTAACGTCATAGCGGCCGTTCGGCGAGACGAGCTGAACGGCGAGTGTGATGTTTGGCGAGCTTTTCATCGTCGTCACGCCGAGGCGCTGCACGTCTCCTGGCAATCGGGGCAGGGCCTGCGAAACGCGGTTCTGTACCAGCTCCTGCGCCTTGTCCGGATCGGTGCCCAGGCGGAACGTGATCGTCAGGTACATATTGCGATCACCGTTGGCCTGCGACTGCATGTACAGCATGTTTTCGACGCCATTGACCGATTCCTCGATCGGCGCCGCGACGGTTTCTGCGACCGTCTTAGCGTTCGCGCCAGGATACTGCGCATGGACGACCACGGAGACTGGCACGACCTGCGGATACTCGGCGATTGGCAGTCGGAAGATTGCGATCGCGCCCATCAGGATGATGATCACGGAGAGCACCCCGGCGAAGATGGGGCGGTCGATGAAGAATCTTGAGAGGTTCATGATTTCCTCTGGCTTACTGTTGTGCGACGGCCGCGCTGACGGTCGATGCTGCGTCAGATACCGCCGGTTCTGGTACGACGTTGTCCCAGCCGCCACCGAGTGCGCGAATGAGGTTCACGGCCACGGCAGCCTGCAGGCCGCGCAGTTGCACGGCATTGCGACGCGCCGTCAAGACTGTGCGTTCGGCGTCAATGACGTCTAGATAGTTGATCGCGCCTTCCTCGTACTGCGTTCGCGAGATCTGGGCTGCGCGCGCTGATGCCGCGACAGCGCGCTCCTGGGTTGACGTCTGGTCCGCGAGAATTCGCATGTCAGACAGGCCGTCCTCGACCTCGCGAAACGCGGTGAGCACCTGCTGCCGGTAGTTCGCGACATCCTCTTCATAAGCGGCGAGAGCATGCGCTAGCTGGCCCTTGCGTCGACTGCCGTCGAATAGCGGCACGGTCAGCGCAGTACCGGCTAGCGGGCCGAGCAGGAATGCGCGACTCGACCATTTGAATAGATCGCCGATTGTTGCCGACTCGAATCCACCTGTTCCTGTCAGGCTCAACGACGGGAAGAAAGCCGCTTTCGCGATTCCGATCCGTGCATTCGCGGCTGACATCGCACGCTCGGCCGCCGCAATGTCGGGACGGCGTTCCAGCAGCGTCGAGGGGAGGCCCGGGGGGGATGTGCAGTTCGACCGGATTGAGCGGCCTGGAGGTCATCGCGAATTCGGCGGGCGGCTTCCCGAGAAGCACGGCAAGAGCATGTTCGGTCGCCGCACGCCGACGCCGGACCGTCATCCCGTCGGCTTCCGCGCTGGCTAGTTCGGCTTGCGAGCGGGAAACATCAAGCTCGCCGACGTCTCCCTCCCTAAAGCGCCGTTGTACTAGTTGGAGCGCCTGCTTGCGCAGGGCAACTGCTTGTTCGAATACGTTCGTTTCAGCATCCAACTCGCGTAGCGCAAAGTAGTTCTGCGCGACGTCGGCCTGCAACGCGAGCAACACGGAACGGTAAAGCGCCGCGCTGCGCTGTGTATCGGCACTTGCCGCATCGATGCTTGAGGCGACGCGGCCGAACAGGTCGACCTCATACGAGGCCGTCGCCTGCGCCCGCCACAATGTTTGCTGCGGAATATTCGCGCCGTCGGGCTGGAATTGCGACGCCGCAGACAGTTTCTGCCGCGTGGGACCAAAGCCCGCATCTAGTGTTGGGAATAAGCCCGCGCGGGCGGCCTGATTAAACGCACGCGCTTCATTCACGCGAGCGGCCGCAGCTTTCAGGTTCTGGTTCGCGTTGATCGCCTGTTGTTCGAGGGTGTCGAGCGCCGGATCTCCGAACACTTTCCACCATTCGCCGCGCGCTACGTCATCGGAGGGGCGCGCGACCTTCACGCTGCTATCCGGCGACGGCGTCACCTCCTTGAAGGCTGTTGGCATTAGCACCGATGCTGCTTCATATTTCGGTGCCAGCGAACACCCAGCGATTGCGAGGAGGGCGGTCAGGAGGGCGGCTCCCGAGAATGTATGCTTCATGGCGGGCTCCTTGTGCTCAAGCGCCCGCGCCCGGCGCGCCAACCATGTCGACAATGTGCACGCTGACGGTTTCGCCCGGGTGGGCGCGCTGCACACCGCTCACTACGACGCGGTCGCCCGGCGCAAGTCCGGAAGTGACGACGCGTAAACCATCGCTTAGTCCACCCAACTGGATTTCGCGGTAGTGGACCTTGTTTGCCTTGTCGACCGTCATCACATATTTCTTGGCCTGATCAGTGCCGATCGCCGCTTCGCTAACGAGTATGGCTGGATGGGGCACTCCGCCGCCGACTCTCACGCGCGCATAGAGCCCGGGCACGAGTGCTCCGCCCGGGTTGTCGAAAGTGGCACGGACGCGTATGGTGCCGGACGACGTATCGAGGCGGTTGTCGACAGACGAGACGACGCCCATGCGCGAGTATCCGTCTTCGTTGGCGAGGCCGAGCGACACGGGGACTCGAGCATTGCGATCACGGCCGAGGTATTGCAGGTATGTTTGCTCGTCCACATCGAACGAGGCGTAGATCGGCGACACGGAAACGATCGTCGTGAGGATTGGTGCATTCGCACCGACCGATACGACATTGCCGACGGTCAGTTCGGCGCGCGAAACCCGTCCTGATACGGGAGCGGTGATACGCGTATAGCCGAGATTCACCTGAGCAGCTTCCAGTGCGGCCGTGGCTGCCTTGACGCCCGCCGTTGCTTCACGCGATGCGTTCTGCTTTTCCTCATAGTCACGCTTTGCAATAGCGTTGTCCGTAAGCAGACGGTCGGCGCGTTTCGCGTCTGTCGACACGTAGGCGAACCGGGCTTCGGCGGCGGCTAGCTGCGCAGCCGCCCGGTCGACTTCCGCCTGATACTGACGCGGGTCGATCGTGAACAGCGGGTCTCCCTTCTTGATAAGGGCGCCGTCCCTGAAATGGACTGCGACGATGGTGCCAGACACAAGCGGACGCACATCGACATGATCGACCGCTTGCAGCCGTCCCGAGTAGATTTGCCAATCAGTAATCACCCGACTCGTAACGATAGCGACGTCCACCTGGGGCCCTTGAAGAGTCGATTCCGCGGCGTTTGTTGCTGACCGTCCCGAGTGGCGCTGTGACGCAACTGCAGCCGCAATACCGCCAGCGATGAGAAGGATCGTCAGCATCACAGAAGCGCTTTTTGAAATTCCATGCATTTACGTAGTCCGAAGTAAGCAAAATTATGTAAACTGAGATATTTGATACTACCGATATTTTGGTACCCTTACCTCGCCGCAACCGCACGGCTCGAAAGGTGCTTGCGCAGGAACGCAACGATGTCGTTGAGCGCGCGGCTATCCGTAAGAAGGTCGCTTGCGGCCACCCCGGAGTAGCGTGTAATTTCCACTGGCACCCCGGCAACAAGGAGGCGGCTTGCATACGTTTCACCGTCCGCGCGGGCGAGATCTTGCTCCGCTGTTGAAATTGATGTGGCAGGAAGTGTGGCGAATCTTGTGGATTCCAGCGGAGCGGCGTAAGGATGCAAACGCTGTGTAACGTCGGGCAGATAGGCGCGATATGCACGTGCGCACGCGGAGGCTTCGCTATCTGCCGGAAGCGCCTCTCGTTGCATCTGTAGCCGCGTCATGCTTGGGTCGAGCCATGGCGCGAGCAACGCGTGGGCATGCAGTCCGTTGCCACGGTCGCGCGCGATCGCCGCAAGCCCGGCCGCGATATTGCCACCCGCTTCGTGACCAACTGCGGCGGTCCGTGTAGGTCTCGCACCATGACGGCATACGTCTTGCCGCGCCCAGCACAGCGCCGCATAAGCATCCTCCGTCGCCGCAGGAAACGGAAATTTTGGTGCGAGAGAATAGGCTACCGAAACTACCCGCGCGGGCATTTCAGATGCGATAAACCGCCCAGCCGCGTCAGCATGGTCCAGTCCACCTGCCGTGAATCCACCGCCGTGAAATAAAAGCACGACGGGCAAATCGCGATGATTTGTCGGCTGATAAGTTCGCAATACGATCGGATGACGGTGTCCGGCGATCGTGACGTTAGCAATGTCGAGGTTTGCGTTCATGGCCGTTCTTCTCTCACAACTAAGTTCGTGATGGGCAATGGCATTAAATCGATGATGCGATTATCGTTAGTGCATCGAGGTCGATAAAGTCACGATTGCCGTTTAGATAATTCGGCAAAACCGAATTTTCAAGTTGACGATCGCTGCGGCGTAATGAACAGCCGCGTCCGGCACAGCGCGTCAACTATGGTGCCGAATCGGCAAAGCCAAGATCCCGAGTGCTGGGTGATGTATATGGCGGTAGAAAGCGAGGCCACGCCGTTGGCGTAGTAGGTCCTGCGGGCGACGACGCACCTATCTCGAATCGTTCAGCAATCCATTCCACGAATACACGTACCTGCGGTGACAGATGCCTGTTGTGCGGATATATCGCTGAGACAGGGAAAGGGGCAGGGCGCCACGGGGCTAGAACTTCAATCAACCTGCCAGTTCGCAGATGCGGATTGGCGACGAAATCCGGGACCTGAATAAGTCCAAGTCCTTGAAGCCCGCATTGCAGATACGTGTCCCGGTCGTTTACTGCGAGTCGCGCGTTCGGTTTAACTTCGGCCGACTCACCATCGACGGTGAAGCTCATCGGCATGATCCGATTTCCCCGGCTCGAAAAGTAATGGATCGCGGTGTGAGAATTCAGCGCCTCGATCGAGCGGGGCTCACCATGGTTTCGAATATATTCGGGGCTATCGCCGAAGGATGCCAAGCCGTCGTTCCCGATCAACGGGGCGGAACTGTAGCCCCGACACGTGTTTCAGTCTCCGTGGGAGGTGGCTGATCATCGCGAGCCGCGCCTCGCGGGAGACATGTTCCGGCTGCAGTTGTGTATGTACCGATTCAGGTGACCGCTGACGTCTGGCCAGCGGTCACCCGGGATGCTCAATCATGAGGGACCGCTGTGGGTCGCCAAGACCCATTCGCCGTCCTTCAGAGCGGTCGTTCCGCCGCATCGCATCGCAGCGCAACGATCAGCGCCTACAAAAGCCCATCTTCGTCCTATGCGATTCCATCGACCGCTTGACCGTCCGCTAGCCGTCTATCGGAATTCCCACATCCCGCTCGTTGCCAGACGACGGTCTACTGCGATGCTTCCACCGCAAACCCGACGCAAGCTCCCCGGATGTTAAGTCGCCGCCCGAGCGCGGCTTCGCCCGGTCTCGTTCGCGAAAACGGTGCATAACGCGGACTCCAGACGCTCCGGTATGCTACCCGCTGCACAAAAGAAGACTAGTCCGACAAAGCGAGATTCATCACTTCCCGTACATATCAAAATCGAAGTACTTCGCTTCAATCTTTCGATACGTTCCATCGCGCAACGTTTCCGCGATAGCGCCATTCAGTGCATCGCGCAGATCCGGGTCGGACTTGCGCACGCCGGCGGCATCGCCATCGCCCATGATCTTCGCGTCATACACGACATCGCCGGCGAACGCATAGCCTTTGCCTGCCGGAGTATTCAGAAAGCCGAGTCTGCCTTGTACCGCATCCATCAGAACTGCGTCGACACGGCCGGCGATCAGATCCGAATAGGCCTGGTCATAACTCGGATACGCGACCACCTCGACACCGGACGCGGCCCACTTCTGCCGCGCATAGGTTTCCTGCACCGTGCCTTGCTCGACCGCGACGCGTTTGCCCGCGAGTTTCGACGCTTCGGGCAGCAGGTGAGCGCTTTCCTTCGCGATCAGCCGTGTCTGGTTGCGGTAAAGCCGTGCGGTGAAATCGATCTGTTGACGGCGCTTTTCGTTCGCGGCCATCGACGACAGGATCACGTCGAACTTGCGTGATTGCAGTCCAGGGATAAGGCCGTCAAAGCTACTTTGCACCCACACGCATTTCGCTTTCAGCTTCGCGCACAGCGCATTGCCGAGATCGACATCGAAGCCCTCGACGGTGCCGTCCTTGGCGACCGACTCGAAAGGCGGATAGGTCGGATCGACACCGACGCGGATCGTGGTCCATTCCTTGGCCGTCGCCGTCGTGCTCGTAGCCATGAGGGCGAGGGCGACAGCGGTCAACATCGTGTTTGCGTGTGGGATTTTCATAGGAGGCGGTGAGTGGGTGGGTGAAGTGCGTTGTGAAGGGTGTTGCCGGGTTGCAAGTTGTGAGCGAGCAACGTTGTTCGGATCAGCTCGGAAATTCGCCGCGTTCGAAGTCGTCGTCGAGCGTGATCGAATCGGCGATGTCGTCGACGGTGACGGGCTTGATCGGTGCGCGAATCCGGTAATAGCCGACGTCGGCTACGCTGCGGCGCTGCACCTGCGCGATCAGTTCGCCCACTGTCGTGCCGCACCAGCGGCCCTGACAGGGGCCCATTCCGCAGCGCGAGAATGCCTTCATCTGATTCGGTCCCTGGCAGCCGAGCGCTGCGATGCGCCGGATCTCGCCCGCGCTGACTTCTTCGCAACGGCATACGGTCACGTCGTCGTCGGGACGGCGCAGCGCGCGAGGCGGTGTGTACAGCGCATCGAGCAACGGACGTACGGCGAGGTGGCGGGTCAATGCGCGTTGCGCGGGTGCGCGGCGCGTGTCGTGCAATGCCGCGTCGAGCGCGCCGAACTCGCGTGCGATGTCGAGCGCCGCGAGCGTGCCCGCCAACGTGGCGGCTTTCGCGCCGCCAATGCCCGCACCGTCGCCGGCAATCCACACCTGCGGGATGCTGCTACGCCCGCGCGCGTCGGTGCGCGGGCGCCAGCATGCGGACGACGCGTCCCATTCGTGCTCGCAGCCGAGCGAGCGGGGCAGTTGCGTAGACGGAATCACGCCTTGATGCAGCAGCACGAGCGATGTGTCGATCACCTGCCGCGCGCCGCTTGCATCGACAAGGCCGACGCGCTCCGCACGCGTATCGCCTTCAATCGACAAGCCGCTCGCGCCGCGATAGACGGGAATGCCGGAGCGTTTCACCGCGCGCAGCATGCGCCAACCCTTGAGCAGATAGTCCGCGCCTGCGAGCGCGGGCAAGGCATGCGGCAGCGCCGCGCGCCACGCATGGCGCGGCGTCGTGTCGATGATGGCGCGCACCCGCCGTCCAGCCGCGAGCAATTGCGATGCGAAGAGCCACAAGAGCGGCCCGCTGCCCGCGAGCACAGCATCCTGAGCGGGCGCGAGCCCCGACGATTTGAGCAGCGTCTGCGCCGCGCCGACGCCCATCACGCCCGGCAGCGTCCAGCCGCGCACGGGCCACGGCCGCTCCTGCGCGCCGGTAGCGATGAGCACGGCGCGAGCAGCCACTTCGAGCGTGCCGCCTGTCGCGTCATGCGGTCTGCGCGTCAGCATCGCAGTAACCTGGCGGTTTTCGTGCGCGATCTGCCAGACCACGGAGCGCGCAAGATACGTTGCGCCGCAGCCCGCAAAGCGCTCGATTAACCCGCGCCCTGCGAGATAGTCGTCGCCGAGGACGCTTGCATCGGCGAGAGGCGATTGCGCGGCGTTGCGATAGATCTGACCACCAGGTGCTTCGCCTTCGTCCGCGATGGCGACGTTCAGACCGGCTGCGCGTGCTTCGATTGCGGCGGACATGCCCGCCGGACCGGCACCGACGATCAGCAGATCGCATTGGAGTTGCCTCATGCGAGCCTCGCCTTGCCCGCCATCGCGCGGACCTGCATGCCGTCGCGCACACGCGTCGTGCACGCTTGCACATTCGGGACGCCGTCGACTTCCACGAGGCAGTCGAAACACACGCCCATCATGCAGAACGGGCCGCGTGGCGCGCCGCTGACGGGCGTCGTCCGGCATGCGGGCGTCGCGCCTTCGAGCAGGGCCGCGGCGATGGTGTAGTGCGAGGGCACGTGCCGGTGGGTGCCGTCGATCGCAACCCGGACCATGGGCGACGGCAAGGTGTCGAGAGATTCAAAGAGCGTGGACATCGTTCTGATTCGAAAAGCGGGTCGCGACGAAGGGATCGAGAATCGAGGGCTTGTCGCCGCCCGCGATCCATGGCGCGATCAGGTCCGCGTGGGCTGCGGCGAGCGTCACGCCGCTATGGCAGATCGCGATGAATGCGCCGGGGTGGACCCGCGATTCTTCGTAGACGGGCAGCCCGTCCGGCGTCATGATGCGCAGCGCTCCCCACGAGCGCACGATGCGCGCGTGTGCAAGCAGCGGAAATGCGGTGCGGGCGCGTCGCGCGATGTCGGCCATCACCGCGCGCGTCTGACCGTCGTCGAAGCCGACGGCCTCCGCCGAGTCGCCGAGCAGAACGGAGCCCTCCGGAGTTTGCCGCACGACCAGCGTCGGATAGTCGAGAAACGGCGCTAACCGTTCCGTGACCATGATCTGCCCGCGCAACGGCGTGATGGGCGCGTGCATGCCGACCATCGGCGCGAGTCGCGCGTTATCCAGTCCGGCGGCGAGCACGACGCGCTCTGCCTCGAGTATTCCGCTCGCGGTCTCGACTTCGAAATGTGCCGCACGTGGCCGGATCTCGCGCACTTCGTCGCGCGGCAGATAGGTTCCGCCACGAAGCGCGAACGCCTGCTGCATCGCGCGGAGCGTGTAGAGCGGACTCGCGTGGCCGTCGTGCGGCGAATACAACGCGCCCGCGAGCGCCTCCGATGCAGCGGGCACACGCGCTTTCAGTGCCTTCGCATCGAGTACGTCGTAGACCAGCGACGGGTCTTGCGCGCGAATCGACTCCAGCAGTTGTCGTCCGGCTTCGAGTTGTTCGGCGGTTTCGCAAAGTTCGAGTCCGCCGGGCCGCTCGAAATCGGCGTCGACACCGGTTTCGTTCTGCAACTGCCGGGCGAACACGCCCCAACGCTCGGATGATTCCCGCGACCACTGCGCGTACGGCAGACAGTGACCGCCCTTGCCCTGCACCCAGACCAGCCCGAAATTGCCGCGCGCCGCACGGTGCGCGGAGTCGGCGCCGTCGCATACGGCGACGCGCAGATTGGCGCGCGCAAGGCCATACGCGATGGCCATGCCGACGAGTCCGCCTCCGGCGACCACCACGTCGAATCGGCGCTCCGTGTTATGGACCTGCTGATGCTGCATAAAAAGATTTTCCTGCGTGTCAGATGACTTCATACGCACTGTGTCGGCAGCAAAATCTTTCGTCAAATGACGTTTTTTCTGTTAGCTATAATCCAATGTTATGGACACGATGGACCTCAAAATTCGCCAGATCGAAGCATTCCGCGCCGTGATGCAGCGGCATACGGTGACGCGTGCCGCTGAATCGCTGCATGTTTCGCAGCCGGCGGTGAGCCGGCTTCTCGCCGATCTGGAAACCCGCATTGGCTTCGTGCTGTTTGATCGGCAGCACGGCCGGCTCGCGCCGACGGCCGAAGCCCGTGTGCTGTTCGAGGAAGTAGAGCGCGCATTCGTCGGGATGGACCGCATCGCGCAGGCCGCCCAGCAGATCCGCTCGATGCGGCGCGGGTCTTTGCGCGTGGCGGGCTCGCCTGCGGTCGCGCTCGACTTGTTACCGGCGGTCATTGCGCGTTTTGTCGAGCGTCATGCAGGCATCGACGTCAGTTTGCTTGCGCACAGCGCGACGACGGTGGTCGAGAAGGTCGCGTCCGGTCTATGCGACGTAGGCCTGATTGCAGAACCGATTCCGCATCCCGCTGTAAAAAGCGAGCGGCTGCCGAATGCGTGGATGAAGTGCATCGTTCCACGCGGGCATCGGCTCGCGCGCAAGAGTTCGCTGTGTCCCGCCGATCTGCGAGGCGAACGCTTTATTTCATTTCCGCAGAACTTCGATGCGCGTAGCGTGATCGACAGGGTCTTCGTCGACGCGGAAGTGACGCGTGACCTGGTGATCGAGGCGCAGCTTTCACAAGCGATAGTCGCGCTGGTGGCGAACGGTGCAGGGGTAGCGCTGATCGATCCGGTCACTGCCGCGTACGCGAGTGCCCGGGTTGTGGTGAAGACGTTCACGCCGGCGGTGGTAGATCACTTCTATATCGTGACCAACCCATCGCAGCCAATGTCCGTCGCGGCCGAGAAATTCTGCAAGGACATGCGCGACGCGTTTGTGAGTCTGACGGGGCAGCAGCGGTAAAGCCGAGGAACCCGTAAAGCCGTCGAAAACTGGTGAAGCGCGGCGACGACGTGATGGAGGAGATGGTGCGCGACGCTTGGCACAACACGACTCGGCCCCACGATGTGTGAAACCGGCCGGTTCTTCAAGGGCTATCCAGGGATCATGTCCCCGCCTCGACGTCATCTGACACAGGATCCGCAAACATGCGTGCCAATGGCGTAAGGTTCACGGGCGACGACGAGGCCATCTCCAAGGTGGGCGCCGGTCTGGATGGCCGGTGCGTGGGTCATACTGAATGCCGCGTGTCGACCCCATCGCGGCCAGACGACCTGGCTCAAAGCGGTCAGTCAGCGAAGTGAGGTTCTGCGAACTCAACCGGCCATGGGCGGCCGGTTGAGTTCGTCGTCCAGTTTGTCTAACGGAGGCCTCGTCCGCCCTCGCTGAATGGCCGTTGTTCGGTAAGCCAATTGCCGCCGGCACTGCCTCAAGCCGCCCAGGAGCTTACCTCCATCTGCTCATGCAAGTGCGGGGTAGTCGAGATAGCCTTCGGGCCCCTGCGTGAACCACAACACGCCCTTATCGGCCGCCAACGGAGCGCCTGCGCTGAAACGCTGCGGCAAATCCGGATTTGCGATGAACGGTCGGCCGAAGGCGATGGCGTCCGCCTCGTCGCTGGAGATAGCCGCCGCCGCGCGATCGAGACCGTAATCCGAATTCAGGATCGTCACGCCTGCGAATGCCTTCCTGATGGCAGGCGAGAAGGCCGGCCGGTCGGAGGCGCCGAAAGTCCCGTCCATTGGCGGCTCGCGTAGTTCCAGATGCGCGACGCAGAGCGTCGAAAGTGTTCGAGCCGCCGCAACGAACACGGGTTCCGGATCGCTGTCGTGCACACTCTGGTCCGTGCCGTTGGGCGTAAGGCGCACTCCGGTTCGGCCGGCGCCGGCTATTTCGATCACATCCTGCGTGACTTCCTTCAGCAGCCGGACGCGATTTTCGATGCTGCCACCGTAGGCGTCGTTCCGGAAATTGGTGCCGTCGCGCAAGAACTCGTCGATCAGATAGCCGTTGGCGGCGTGCACCTGCACCCCATCGAATCCTGCGCGCAATGCATTTCGCGTAGCGCGGCGAAAATCGTCGAGCAGCGCAGGCACTTCGTCGGCGCGCATGGTCCTGCCTGCGACGTACGGCTGCTTGCCGTTATAGGTATGCGCTTGTCCCGGCGCGGTCGTGCCTGACGCCGATAACGGCTGCACGCCGCCATTGAAGCTGGGATGCACGGTGCGCCCCATGTGCCAGAGCTGCGCGATGATGCGCCCGCCAGCCGCGTGCACGGCGTCGGTGACGCGCAGCCAGCCCGCAACCTGTTCGTCGGACCAGAGGCCCGTTGCGAAGGGCCGTCCCAAGCCCTGCTGCGAGATGCCGATCGCCTCGCTGATGATAAGTCCGGCGCTCGCGCGCTGGGCGTAGTACTGCGCCATGATCGAGGTCGGCACGTGATCCCGCGTACCTCGCGCGCGCGTCATCGGCGCCATGAAGATGCGGTTGGGCGCTTCGAGTCGCCGAGCCGGATCGGGTCGAAAAGCGTGGTCATGTCTTTCTTCATTGGCTTTGGGTTACACGAGGCGCGCGCCGCCATCGACGTTGAGCGTCGCTCCGTTCATGAAGCCATTGGTCATCAGGAACACCACGCCCGCGCCGGCTTCGCTGGCGGTTCCGAGTCGATGCAGCGGCAGCGTCTTCTCCATGTTTGCCACGACCGCATCGCGCGCATCACCGAGCGCCTTGCGCAGAATAGGCGTGTCGATCGGACCGGGCGACAGTGTGTTGACGCGCACCGGCGCCAGTTCGAGGGCCAGGCCGCGGGCGAGCGCTTCCATGGCGGCGGACGAGGCCGCGAGCACCGCGGTGCCGTAGGCGTTCGGACGGTCGGCGAGACTGCCCGAGATGAAAGTGATCGAGCCATCGGCGCTCAACCGGTCTCCCAGGGCGCGAATGACGTGCACAGCCGCCCAGATGCGTTCCTCGAACGCGTTCCGGAGATGCGCTACATCGGCGTCGCGCACCGTCCCTGCGACGAAGGTGCCCGCCAGCAAAACCAGATGATCGACCTTTGGAATGTGGCGTACCGCCTGCTGCAGAGCGTCTGCGTCGGTCACGTCGGCCGCGCGCCATCCGGCGAAGCCATGCTGCGCGGCGACCCGCTCAGCCGTGTCCGCCGATCGGCCGACCACGATGACTTCCGCGCCCGCCCGCTTCGCCTGGATAGCCGCGTCGAGCCCGATGCCCGACGTCCCGCCAAAGATGAGTGCGGTCTTGCCTGCCAGCGCGTGGTGGACGACGTCCGCGGCCTGTGCGTCCTGTGATTTCGTATTCGTGTTCATTTCCTTCTCCTGTTTGACTTCGCCGGTTTGGCGTCGATGGAAGAAGGTTAATTCACGAAACCGACCTTGATAATAAGGCCATCTTTCGCTTTAATGATGCCATCATGGAACAGATCGCGATCGAGAGGCTGACCGGACTGATTGCTTTTGCGCGTGCCGCATCGCTTGGCAGCTACACGGCCGCCGCGCGTTCGCTGTCCGTTTCGCCATCGGCCATCAGCAAGAGCATTCAGCGGCTAGAGCAGCATTTCGGACTCAGGCTGTTCAGCCGGACGACGCGCTCGCTGTCGCTGACGCCGGAGGGGCGGGATCTTCTGGAGCGCACGCAACGGTTATTGCGCGAGGCGGAAGGTATCGAACAAGGCGTAGCCGCTGCGCGCGCGGAGCCGGCCGGAACGCTCAAGGTGGCGGCGCCGTTGCCAGTCGGCGTGAACATCCTCGCGCCCGCATTGACGGTGTTCCGCCGACAGCATCCGAAAGTGACCGTCGATGTCCGCCTGAGCGATCGTTACGTCGATCTGATCGAAGAAGGCGTGGATGTCGCCATTCGGGTCGGCGACCCCGGCGACACGCGGTTGATTGTGCGTCGTCTTGCACCGCATCGGATTTGCGCGTTCGCATCGCCCGAATATCTGCAGGAGCGAGGCCTGCCGCAGCATCCGAATGATCTCTTGCAGCACGATTGTGTGAACTTCAGATATCAGTCGACGGGGCAGGAGGCTGCATGGCCGTTCAACGTGGGAGGCAAACTCGTTGAATTTACGCCTGCTTCGGCTTTGATTGTCGACGCCAGCGACGCGATTGCCGCGGCTCTGGCCGCGGGTGCCGGAATCGGGATTTCGACGACGTATATCGCTGCGGCATACGTTAGAAGGGGCGAACTCGTACCGGTGCTGCATGAGTTCGCCTATGACCGATTCCATTTACATGCGGCGTGGCCCGAGAGCCGCCGCAGCAATCCGGCGGTGAGAGCGTTTGTCGGATTTTTGCACGACATCTTTCCGTCTCCCGCCCCGTGGGATGTGCTGGTGCAGGCTCATGCTTCCTAGCGCTTGTTGTGGAGGAATACGCGGTCATCGGTTGGATGTGCGATCCGTCACACGCTCGTCCCTCGTGGCATCGAATCGTTGCGCCTTAACCGAGCTGCCGAAAATTCTCCATCGCAAAGTCGATAAACACACGCGTCTTCCCGGGTAGAAGCCGCCGCGAAGCACAGTAAAGGGAAATCATGCCCTCGTCTGAATGCAATTCGGGCAGCAAACGCACGAGCTGGCCGCCAGCCAGATCTGGCAGTCCGCCGGGAAGCGCCAGCATCGCGACACCCAGACCGAGTCTGACGGCTTCGTGCATGGAGGCGGTATCGTTCATTACGTGTCGACGATCACCACAATTGTTACTCGTACGATCTCGGCTATGGTTTTAGTGCGCGCAAGCTCCAACCTACATGAGAGAGACGGAGACCGTGAACGGCCGCTTTAGAAAACCACGGCTGGGCGTTGTGGGTCGACTAGGGAAGTTCGGCGATCGGTTCGGGCGGGCCGTTCGTCGGCAGCCCGTGGATTTCCGGGTTCGGCCAATAAGAGTCATTGGTCGCGGCCGACGTCTGGACGTTCATGTGACTGCTCCGCATCCGGCAACGGCCAGTCGGATACTGATGACGTTAATCGCACCGTCTGAAGGTGATAAACAACGGGCCGGCCATCGACCGCGCGGCGCTCTGACGAGACGAAAACGGTCCATGCTGAGCTGCCGGCGTCGTTCGGATTGTGGGTATTCGCTGGTGATAACACCAGTCGACGTGTCCATTGCAAATGTTCGACGGCAAATAGGGGGCGGCAAGCATCACGCGGATTGCAGACCAATGAGCCACGGGGTCTGCGCGCAGCTTGCAGCATTCGGGAATGCCTCGCACATCTTCACACAATCACGTCTCCGCTTGATCTGTGTCAGGCCCCGAGTCGCTGATTTATATAAGTCATCCTTCGAATGTTGGGCACCGGGCGAAGCGATTCGCCATGCACATGGATTCTTGAAACATCCAGAAGCACACCCTAATCTTGATCTGTGACCGGAATCGGCCAGCATATTTCCGGTCCGCAGAGGAGGAGCGATGCGCCAGTGGGTTCTTTCAGTGCTGTTGCTTTCTGTGGCGGTGACTAGCTACGGCGGCAGCGACCGGCCGCCCAACGGTGGCACGCCCGAGCGCAATGAGGATCCCGTCCTGGCGCTATATGACAGCAGGGGCACGCGGATCGGACCAATCGTGTCGTACGGCTTTCTGGACGGGGTCACGTTGACGATCAACGGCGCGGTGGTGTTCGTTCCTGTCGCACGCGCCCAATCCGCTGGACCGCCC
>NZ_JACFYJ010000123.1:0-20028 GCF_037126505.1 Paraburkholderia bengalensis | reverse complement strand
CGCGCCCGCGCAGCACGCGGCTGCCAGCGCCGCTCACGCGGCAGCGGCCGCCGCGTCGCCGGCGCCGCTGTTCAACAACCCGCTCGTGTCGACGGAAAAGCTGATCATCGTCGGCGCGTCGACGGGCGGCACGGAAGCCATCCGCGAAGTGCTCCTGCCGCTGCCGCCCGATGCGCCCGCCGTGCTGATCGCGCAGCACATGCCGCCCGGCTTCACAAAATCTTTTGCGCAACGCCTTAATGGTTTGTGCAGGATTACCGTTAAAGAGGCAGAGCATGGCGAACGCGTGCTGCCGGGACATGCGTATATCGCGCCCGGCCACGCCCACCTCTTGCTCGCCCGAAGCGGTGCCAACTATATTGCGCATCTGTCAGACGACCCACCGGTCAACCGGCATCGTCCGTCTGTCGATGTGTTGTTCCGCTCGGCCGCGCAGCATGCGGGGAAGAACGCCGTCGGCGTGATTCTCACGGGCATGGGCCGCGACGGTGCGGCGGGCCTGCTGGACATGCGCAAAGCGGGCGCGTACACGCTCGCGCAGGACGAAGCGAGCTGCATCGTGTTCGGCATGCCGCGCGAGGCGATCGCGATGGGCGCCGCCGACGAGATCGTGTCGCTGTCGGAAATGAGCCGGCGCGTGATGGCGCGTCTTGCTGCCATGGGCGATCGCGTTCAGCGCGTATGATGCGGCCTCGGCCAACTATTTGAGACAGGTCGATAGACCACCGCACGAACTGGATTGGGGAAAAGGAACAGGAAATGGATAAGGGAATGAAGATTCTGGTTGTGGACGACTTTCCGACGATGCGCCGGATCGTCCGCAACCTGCTCAAGGAGCTGGGCTACTCGAACGTCGACGAAGCGGAAGACGGCGCAGCGGGCCTTGCGCGCCTGCGCAGCGGCACCTACGAGTTCGTGATTTCGGACTGGAACATGCCGAACCTCGACGGCCTCGCGATGCTGAAGGAAATCCGCGCGGACGCGACGCTGTCGCATCTGCCCGTGCTGATGGTGACGGCGGAATCGAAGAAGGAGAACATCATCGCGGCGGCTCAGGCGGGCGCGAGCGGCTACGTGGTGAAGCCGTTCACGGCAGCGACGCTCGACGAGAAGCTCAACAAGATTCTCGAGAAGATGGCCAAGACGGGGAGCTGATGTGAACCCACCGATCAACGAGCAAGGCGCCCGGGAAGACGGTACCGACCTCGCGACCGACCGCATCCTTGCCCGCATCGGACAGCTGACGCGCACGCTGCGCGACTCGATGCGCGAGCTGGGCATCGACAAGCATGTCGAGCGCGCGGCGGAGGCGGTGCCGGACGCTCGCGACCGTCTGAAATACATCGCGACGATGACGGAGCAGGCCGCCGAGCGCGTGCTGACTTCGATCGAGATCGCCAAGCCGCTGCAGGAGCAGTTGCAGAAGGACGCGGCCGAACTCGACGCGCGCTGGGAGCAATGGTACGCGGCGCCCATCGAGCGCGAGGAAGTGCGCGCGTTGATGAACGACACGCGCACGTTCTTGCGCGGCGTGCCCGAAGTCACGACGGCGACCAACGCGCAACTGCTCGAGATCATGCTGGCGCAGGACTTCCAGGATCTGACGGGTCAGGTGATCAAGAAGATCACGGACGTCGTGTACCTGATCGAGCAGCAGCTGCTCGGCGTGCTGATCGACAACATCGCGGCCGAGCGCCGCGAGCAGTTCGCGGCGACGGCGGCGCAGCTCGTCGCGGAAACGCAGCACGACCCCGTTTCCCCGACGGGCAGTCCGCAAAGCCTGCTCAACGGCCCGCAGATCAACCCGGAAGGCAAGACGGACGTCGTCCAGGATCAGGGTCAGGTCGACGATCTGCTGGCGAGCCTCGGCTTCTGACCGCTTGTGACGGCTTTAGACCGTTTCGGGCTGCTGTGAGGTCTCCGAAGAGGCTGCAAACGCTTCACCCGCGAGGCGCCCATGCGCTTCGCGTGACGCCCGGCGCGCCAGCCGGGCGGCGCGCAATGTCCGCCGCGCCGATGCGAAGCGCATCGGCGGGTCTGCCTTCGCACAATTCCTAACGGATTGCCGTCACCATCCGCTGGCATACTACGGCCTGGGGAGGACGGTCCGTGGCGCGCAAGCGCGCCGCATCGCGCACGCCGGCTGCACGGCGCGGCGCGCCGTGACTCCCCTGAATCAACAAGCCGGGCCCGCCATTTGCGTGCCCTGTCCGCTGTCGATTTGTGGGAGGTGCGCAACCATGCCGATTCGCTTCAGCCGCGTTGCCGTTGCTGTCGCTTCAGGACTGTGCTGCTCGCTGGCCGCGCTGCTCGCTCCGCATTCCGCGAGCGCCGCGCTAGGCGGCAGCCCCATGACGCCGCCCGCCGGGTCGAGCGTCACCACCAGCACCGTGAATGTGCCGTCGAACGGCCAGGCCGTGGCGCGCAGCGCGTCGGCGGGCAGTTCGGGCGCCGCTTCGTCGCCGGCGTCTTCCGGCACCTCCGCCACGTCTGCCACGTCTGCCACGTCCGCCGCCTCGTACACCGTGCGCCAGACGACGCTCAACAACGGCACGGCGGTGCGCGAGTACATCGCCCCGGATGGCAGCGTGTTCGGCCTCGCGTGGAGCGGGCCGCAGATGCCCGATCTGTCGGAACTGCTCGGCGGCTATTTCCCGCAATACGTCGCCGGTGTGACGAGCGCGCGCGCGGCGCGCGGCGGCGGGCATGGCCCCGGCATCGTGCGGGACAGCGGGCTCGTCGTGCATTCGGGCGGCCACATGGGCGCGTTCGCGGGCCAGGCGTATCTGCCGCGGGCGTTGCCCGCCGGCGTGAGCGGCACCGATATCCAGTGACGACGGGAGACCACTATGCGATTTGCGTTGAAGCTCGAAGGGTGCATCCGCGTCATGAAGTCCGCGCTCGCCGTCTCCGTCGTCGCGATGACGGCTTTCGTGGCGGGCTGCGGCGGCGGGGGCGGCGATTCGTCGTCATCGTCGTCGAACAACAATAGCGGCCCCAACCAGCAGCCGATCGCGGCGAACGCGGCGAACACCGTGGCCGTGTCCGTCGACCGCGGCATTGCGGGCGCCATCAACATACCGACCGTCACGGTCACCGTCTGCGCGCCGAATTCCACCAGCAACTGCGCGACGATCGACCATGTACTGCTCGACACCGGCTCGTATGGCTTGCGCGTCGTCAATTCGGCGCTCGGCTCGCTCGCGAACTCGCTTCCCGTCCAGCAGGCGACGGCGGGCGGCGTGCTCGCCGAATGCACGCAGTTCGCGGACGGCTTCACATGGGGCACGACACGCACGGCGACCGTGAAAATCAGCGGCGAAGTGGCGAACAACATCCCGATCCAGGTCATCGGCGACCTCGACAATTCGACGGTTCCGGCAAAGGGCTGTGTCAACGGTGCCAACGAGAGTTCGGCGCAGGCGCTCGGCACGAAAGGCATTCTCGGCATCGGCGTGGCGCCCGTGGATTGCGGCACGCGCTGCTCGACGCAGTCGATCGCCCAGGACAGCAGCATTTACTACGCGTGCCCGAATGGGACGAACTGCACGCAGACGGTCGCCGAAACGTCCAAGCAGGTGGCCAACCCGGTGCACAACTTCCCCGTCGACAACAACGGCGTGATCGTGCAGATGATGCCGATTCCGTCGAACGGCGCGGCGTCGGCGACCGGGACCGTCGTGTTCGGCATCGGCACGCAGTCGAACAACGCCAATACGGCAGGCTCGACCTACACGACCGACCAGTCCGGCGACTTTCCCGTCGCCAACCAGTCGAACACCGTGTTTCTCGATTCAGGGTCGAACGGCTACTTCTTCCAGGACAACACGCTGCCGACCTGCACGAACCTGACGGATTTCTATTGCCCCACTTCGACCCAGCAGCGCACCGTGAATCTGGTCGGCACAAATGGCGCGAAGGGCAGCGTCAATATCAGCATCGCGAACGCGCAGACGCTGCTCAACAACACCAGCAACTTCGCCTTCAATGACCTGGGCGGCCACGTCGACTCCATACCGGGGACTGACCTCGGCATTCCGTTCTTCTATGGCCGTTACGTCTACTACGGCATGGACAAGCGCGCGACGGGCGGCGCGGCGCCGTTCGTCGCGTTCTAGCATTCCCCCACCTCCGCTCTCCCAGCCAAACCCGTTTCGCGCCCGCCCGTCGGCGCGAAACGGCGCTGCAGCGGCCGCCCGCTCAGTGCTTCCAGCGTGACTCCGATTCACCGAAATGCCTGAGATTCCCTCTCTTTATCCCCGAATTGTCAGTCGACGAAGCCGGGAATAATTGCCATCAATCGGAGCAGTGCTCCCTGAAAAAATGGCCAAGACGAAGGAAACGGGCGATGTTTGACAACAAGTCGATCTTCATAACCGGTGGAACGGGGTCGTTCGGCCAGAAATTCATCAAGACGTTGCTGGAATCCCACCGGCCGGCGCGGATTGTCGTGTTCTCCCGTGACGAGCTGAAGCAATATGAAATGCAGCAGGTGTTCAACGATCCCTGCATGCGCTACTTCATCGGCGACGTGCGCGATGCTAACCGCCTCGTCCAGGGCATGCGCGGCATCGACTACGTGGTCCACGCGGCCGCGCTCAAGCAGGTTCCCGCCGCCGAGTACAACCCGACGGAATGCATCCGGACTAACGTGAACGGCGCGGAAAACGTCATCAACGCGGCGATCGAAAGCGGCGTCGAGAAAGTGATCGCGCTGTCGACCGACAAGGCCGCCAGCCCGATCAACCTGTACGGCGCAACGAAGTTGCTGTCGGACAAGCTGTTCATCGCGGCGAACAACGTGACAGGCGGCCACAAGACGCGTTTCGCGGTGGTGCGCTACGGGAATGTCGTCGGCTCACGCGGTTCGGTCGTGCCGTTCTTCCGCAGGCTGATCGCCGAAGGTGCAGACAGCCTGCCTATCACCGATCCGCGCATGACGCGCTTCTGGATCCAGCTCGAACACGGCGCGAAGTTCGTGATGAAGAATTTCGCGCGCATGCAGGGCGGCGAGCTGTTCGTGCCGAAGATTCCTTCCGTGAGGATCACGGATCTGGCGACGGCGATGGCGCCGAACCTGCCGCAGCGCACGGTCGGCATTCGCCCCGGTGAAAAGCTGCACGAAATGATGATTTCGCGTGACGACAGCATGAACACCATCGAGTATGACGATCACTATGTGATCAAGCCGTCGATCCGCTTCGTGGTGCAGGGTGACTACACTGAGAACGCGCTCGGGGAGAGGGGCAAGCCGGTGCGGGAAGGCTTCGAATACATGTCGGACAGCAACGGGGATTTTCTCGACATCGATCAACTGATGAAGCTGGATCGCCTGACGCGATGAGCACTACCATTCCCTACGGGCGGCAGTCGATCGACGACGCGGACGTCGCGTGCGTGATCGAAGTGCTGCGATCTGCGTGGCTCACGCAAGGGCCGGCTATCCGGCGCTTCGAGGAGCAGGTCGCGCAGTACTGCGGCGCGCGTTACGCCGTCGCTGTATCGAACGCGACGGCCGCGCTGCACGTGGCCTGCCTTGCGCTCGGACTCGGGCCGGGCGATCTGCTGTGGACCTCGCCGAATACGTTTGTCGCATCGGCGAACTGCGCGCTGTACTGTGGTGCGGACGTCGATTTTGTCGACATCGATCTGCGCACACTGAACATGTCGGTCGATCATCTCGCAGAGAAGCTGGAAATAGCCGAGCGCGCCGGGCGATTGCCGAAGGTAGTCGTGCCCGTGCATTTCGCGGGGCAATCGTGCGAGATGGAGGCGTTGCACGCGCTGTCGCAGCGCTATGGTTTCGCGCTGCTCGAAGACGCGTCGCACGCGATCGGCGGGCGCTATCAGGATGTGCCCGTCGGCAGTTGCCGGCATGCCGATGCAACCGTTTTCAGCTTCCATCCCGTGAAGATCGTCACGACGGGCGAAGGCGGCATGGTGCTCACCAATCGCGAAGACCTGCATCAGGCGCTGCTGCGTTTCCGCTCGCACGGCATCACGCGCGACCCGCGGCAGTGGCAGGGCGAACCCGACGGACCCTGGAGCTATCAGCAGCTCGATCTCGGCTTCAACTACCGGATGACGGATATCCAGGCGGCGCTGGGGGCAAGCCAGATGCAGCGCGTCGATGCATTCGTCGCCCGCAGGCAGACGCTGGTCGAGCGCTATCGGCGCGCGTTTGCCGCGCTGCCGCTGAAGATGCCCGAGCAGATGCACGACGCGGCGCCTGCGTGGCACCTGCAAGTCGTGATGCTCGACGACGCCGCATGGCGCCGTCCGATGTACGACGCGCTGCACGCGCAAGGCGTGCTCGCCAACGTCCACTATCAGCCTGTCTATTTGCAGCCGTACTACCGCGCGCGCGGCTTCGAGCCCGGCTATTGCCCGAATGCGGAGCACTATTACGACCGCGCGCTGAGCCTGCCGCTCTTTCCTTCCATGTCGGACGACGACTTCGACAAGGTCGTCGCGATATTCAGCAACACACTCAGAGAGATAGCATCATGACGGTTCATTTCGGCAAGCGGGCAGTAGGCGATGGTCAACCCTGCTTCATCACGTATGAAGCCGGTCCGACGCATGACAGCTTTGCCTCCGCCAAGCGCCTCGTGAAGCTGGCCGCTGATGCCGGCGCCGATGCGGTCAAGTTCCAGATTTTCGATCCCGACCGCCTGGTCGCGGACAAGAAGCTCACGTTCAGCTACGAGGTGCTCGTCGATCGCAAAACGGGCCAGACGGAGAAGATCGAGGAATCGCTGTATGAGATTCTGCGCCGCCGCTGTCTCGCCGAATCGGAATGGCGCGAGCTGAAGGCGTTCTGCGATGAACTCGGCGTCGCGTTCTTCTCGACGGTGTCGTTCGAAGAAGATGTGCGGCTGCTGGAAAGCCTCGGCTGCGCGTCGATCAAGATCGCTTCGGCGGACGTGAATCACTTTCCGCTGCTGCGTCTCGCGGCGCGCACGGGCATGTGCCTGCAACTCGACACGGGCAACGCGAGCCTCGGCGAAGTCGAAGCGGCCGTCGACGTGATCCGCTCCGAAGGCAACGAGAACATCATCATTCACCAGTGCCCGTCGGGTTATCCGGCACGTCTGTCGAGCATCAACCTGAACGTCATTCCGACGTTGAAGCGCATGTTCCCGTATCCCGTCGCGTTCTCGGATCACACGCCCGGCTGGGATATGGACGTCGCCGCGCTTGCGCTGGGTGCGAACCTGCTCGAAAAGACCATCACGGAAGACCGCACCACTCGCAGCGTCGAACACGTGTTCTCGCTCGAACCGCATGAAATGCGCGCGTTCATCACAGCGATCCGCGACGTCGAGACGGCGCTCGGCAGCAACCGCCGCGTGATGCATCGGGAAGAACTGGTGTCGCGCAAGCGCGTGCGCCGCAGCGTCTACCTGAAGGACACGGCGCGCGCGGGTCAGAAGCTGTCGGAAGTGGCCGTCGAGTTCCGCCGTCCCGGTTTCGGCGTCGGCCCGGACCGCTACGAAGAACTGCTCGACGCGAAGCTCGTGCGCGATCTGCCCGCCGGCCACGTGCTCGCGTTCGACGACCTGAGCCATGGCTAAGCTCGCGCTGATTCCGGCGCGCGGCGGCTCGAAACGGCTGCCGCGCAAGAACGTGATGCCGTTCATGGGCCGCCCGATCATCGCGTGGACCATCGAGGCCGCGCAGCAAGCCGGACTGTTCGACGACATCGTGGTCTCGACGGAAGACGCCGAGATCGCCGAAATCGCCCGCGCGTGCGGCGCGCATGTCGATCTTCGCAACGCCGATCTGGCGCGCGACGAATCGACCATCGCCGATGTCGCGCGCGAGCTCCTGTTGCGCCGGCGCAGCCAGGGACGCAACGATCAGACGCTTTGCTGCCTCTACGCGACGGCGCCGCTGCGCACGGCCGCCGACATCCGCGCGACGATGGCGCTGCTCAACGAACCCGGCTGCCGCTTCGCGATCGCCGCGACGCCGTTTACACACTATGCGCATCAGGCTTTACGCATGTCGGACGGCGGCAAGGTGGAACCGATGTGGCCGGAACTGTGCAATCTGCGCGGCAGCGAAGTGGGCACGCTGGTGGCCGGTAACGGCAGCACGTATGCCGTCGACGTGGATGCGTTTCTCGCGCACGGCGAGTTCTACGGTCCCGGCATGCGCGCGCATCTGATGCCGTTCGCGCGCTCGGTGGATATCGATACGGCCGACGATTTTCTCGTCGCCGAATGCTTCGCAAGGGCAGCGGGACTGGCATGAACCGACGCGTGCTTTTTCGCGCAGACAGCGGTGTGGCGATTGGCAGCGGGCATCTCGTGCGGTCGATGGCGCTCGCGCGCGAATTCGCGGCGCAGGGCGCGCAAGTCGCGTTCGTGTGCCGCGAGCGTTCCGGCGCGCTGCTCGATCTGCCGCGCGAAGCCGGTTATGCGCTGCACGTGCTGAATGAAGATACAGCCCGCTCGCAGGAAGATGACGCGCACGAAACGCAACGTTTCGCGCAGCGTTGGGAAGCAGATCTTGCCGTCGTCGATCATTACGCGCTCGACGCGCGTTGGGAAAGCATCGTGCGCGGGTCGACGGGCGCGCTGCTCGCCATCGACGATCTCGCCGACCGCCCGCATGCTGGTGACTGGCTGCTCGATCAGAACGACTGTGCGCCGCGCGCACAGCGCTACGCGCGGTGGGTGAGCGCGGACTGCGCGTTACTGCTCGGCCCGCGCTTTGCGCTCGTGCATCCCGAATTCCGCGCCGCGCGTGCACGCGTCGCGCCGCGCGACGGCACGTTGCATCGCATCGTGCTGTTCTTCAGCGGCAGCGACGATACGAACGAAACCGCGAAGGCATTGCAAGGTCTCGCGATGCTGGACACGCGGCCATTGCATATCGACGTGGTGATCGGCGCAACGCATCCCGACGCGCGCGGCATCGACGAGACGTGCAGCCACCACGGCTGGCATTTTCATCAACAGATCGGCTACATGGCCGACCTGCTCGCGGCCGCCGATCTTTGTGTCGGCAGCGCGGGCAGTTCGAGCTGGGAGCGCTGCATTCTCGGCGCGCCTGCAATCGTCGTGCAACTCGCCGACAACCAGCGTGAAGTGATCCACGCGCTGACGCAGCAGGGCTGCGCGCGCTCGCTCGGCGACGCGCGCGACGTGCGGCCCGCCGATTACGCCAGCGCGATCGCGGCGCTGAACGCGGCCGACCTCGCGGCGATGTCGCGTGCGGGCATGGAATGGATCGACGGGCAGGGCGCCGCGCGCGTGGTCTGCGCCGTCGCGCAACGGATCGCTGAATAGGACACATCATGCAACGACAGATCCAGATCGGAACCCGCACCATCGGCCCGGGCGAAGCGCCGTTCACGATCGCGGAAGTAGGCATCAACCACAACGGTGACTTTGAGCGCGCCTGCCGCATGATCGAAGTCGCGAAGGCATCGAACGCCGATGCCGTTAAGTTCCAGACCTTCAAGGCCGTCGAGTTTTGCGGCGACCCGCAGCAGCAGTTCACGTATCAGTCGCAGGGCGTGTCCGTCACGGAATCGATGTTGGCGATGTTCCAGCGCTACGAATTCACCCGCGAGCAATGGTTCGCGCTGAAGGCGCACTGCGACAAGGTCGGCATCACGTTTCTGTCGACGCCGCAAAACACTAGCGACCTCGAACTGCTGCTCGAAGTCGGCGTGCCCGCGCTGAAAGTAGGTTCCGACGATTTCACCAATCTGCCGCTGATCCGCCGCTATGCCGGCACGGGCAAGCCGCTGATCCTGTCGTGCGGCATGAGCGATATCGGCGAAGTGCACGATGCGCTGGACGCCGCCGGCTGGTACGACGGTCATCCCGTCGTGCTGCTGCTGTGCACGTCGCAATATCCGACGCCGCCGCAGGACGTCAACATTCGCAAGCTAACGACGTTGCGCCGCGCGTTCGAAGGCTTGCCCGTCGGTTTCTCGGATCACACGCAAGGGCCGCTCGCGGCGTCGCTCGCGACGGCGCTCGGCGCGTGCGTGTTCGAAAAGCACTTCACGCTGTCGCACGATTTGCCCGGTCCCGACCACTGGTTCTCCGAAGAACCCGCCGGACTCGCGCAATGGGTTGACAGCATCCGCACCGCGCACACCATGCTCGGCAGCCGCCTCGTGCGCCCGACGCACGCGGAACTCGACATGCGCATACTCGCGCGCCGCAGCCTCGTCGTGCTGCGCGACATCGCCGCTGGCGACGTGCTGAGCGCCGACAACATCGGCGCGCGGCGGCCGGGCGGCGGACTTGCGCCCGACATGATCGACCAGGTGCTCGGCATGACGGCGCATCGCGCGTTGAAGGCGGGCGAGCGCCTGTCGCTCGGCGACATGCAGCCGGCGGCTCAGCGCGCGGAGGCGGCGCATGCGCAAGCGTGAAGTCGCAATGCGCGCGACGAGCGCAGTGAGAGCGAAGGGCGCGCGATGACCCGCGTTCTGTCCGCGCATCAGCCCGCGTATCTGCCGTGGCTCGGCTATTTCGACAAGATCGCGCGCGCCGACGTGTTCGTCTATCTCGACACTGTGCAGTTCGAGAAAAACAGCTTCACGAACCGCAACCGCATTCTCGGCGCGAACGGCCCGATGTGGCTGACGGTGCCCGTGCGGCAGAAAGGCCATCTCGGCGCGACGCTGCAAACACTCGAAATCGACGACAGCCAGCCGTGGCGCGACAAGCATCTGAAGTCGATTGCGCTCAGTTACCGCAAGGCGCCCGGCTTCGAGCAGAAGTTCGCGAAGCTGCAGGCGCTGTACCACGAGCCCGGCGCGTTGCTCGCCGACCATTGCTGGACGCAGCTCAAGTTCTGGATGAATGAACTTCGCGTGGAGACGCGCGTCGTGCGTTCGAGCGAGTTGCCGCCGATGGGCAGGAAATCGGATCTCGTGCTCGACCTGTGCCGCCATTTCGGCGCCGACGCGTACCTGTCGGGCAAGCTCGGGCGCGACTATCTCGACGAAAGCGCGTTCGCGGCGGACGGCATCGCCGTGACGTATCAGGACTATCGGTGCGCGCCATACCCGCAGATTCACGGCAGCTTCGTGCCCGCGCTCGGCATCGTCGATGCATGGATGAACAGTGAAGCACCGTTGTCGAACCTTATTGCCGGAGTAGTCCAATCATGAGTTTCTCAGCAGCCTGGGAAGACGCGTTCCGTCAGGGCGGGCACGACAGCCGTTGGCCCTGGTCGGATCTCGTCAGCATGACGAAGCGCCATGCGCGCACGCTCGACGAGACGAGCCGTGTGCTGGAGATTGGCTGCGGCGCGGGCGCGAACATTCCGTTTCTGCTGACCACGGGCGCGCAGTATTTCGCCGTCGAAGGCAGTGCTGCCGCCGCCGCCAAGGCGCGCGACCGCTTTGCGACGCTGGGCGCGCAGATCCACACGGGTGACTTCATCGACGATATGCCGTTCAGCGGCGAATTCGACGTGATCGTCGACCGCGCGGCGATGACCCACAACGACGAAGCGTCGATCCGGCGCGGCCTCGCGAAGCTGGCGGCGAAGCTCAAGCCGTCGGGCCTTTACATCGGCATCGACTGGTTTTCGACGAAGCACGACGGGTTTCGCACAGGCGAGGCAACGAGCGACGAGCGCACGCGCGAGCACTTCACGTCGGGACCGTTCGCGGGCGTCGGCCGCGTGCATTTCAGCGACGAAGCGCATCTGCGCGACCTGTTCGCGGGTTACGAGTTTCTCGCGCTCGAAGAGAAGGTGACGGAAGTCGCGTTGCCGACGCGCGGCGTGCTGGCGTCGTGGAACTTCGTCGCGAGGAAGCCATGAGCGGCCGCCCGGTGCTCGTCGTGGCTGCGCATCCCGACGACGAAATTCTCGGCTGCGGCGCGACGATGGCTGCGCACGCCGCGCGCGGCGACGACGTGCACGTCGCGATTCTCGCGCAAGGGCTGACGAGCCGCGGCGAAGCGAGCCGCGAGGAATTCGCGTTGCTGCATGCGCAGGCGTCGCGCGCGAACGCGATCGTCGGCGCGAAGTCGCTGAAGCTTTTCGAGCTTCCCGATAACCGGCTGGACAGCGTCGCGCTGCTCGACATCGTGAAAGTGATCGAGGAACTGGTCAATCAGTACCAGCCGCAAACCGTGTACACGCATTTCGGCGGCGATCTGAACATCGATCATCGCCGCACATACGAAGCCGTGATGACCGCGTGCCGCCCGCTTCCGGGCCAGTGTGTCGAGCAGGTTTTGTGTTTCGAGGTCCAGTCGTCGACGGAATGGAGCCCGGCGGGAGCGTTGCCCGCGTTCGTCCCGAACTGGTTCAACGACATCGAACAGACACTCGACCGTAAAGTCGAGGCGCTTGCCGCCTACGCATCCGAGATGCGGCCGTTTCCGCACGCGCGCTCGCTGGAAGCCGTCCGGCATCTGGCAGCGTGGCGCGGCGCGTCGGTCGGCTGCCAGGCAGCGGAAGCATTCATGCTCGCGCGTCAGCGCGTCCTTATTCAAGGTCCAAAGGATTGAAAGTGAACAAACAGGAACAGGATCTGATCGCCTGGAAGACGGGCGCGTGGAAAGATCCGAAGATGGTCGCGTGGTACTCGGGCCGCATGTTCGAGAACTCGGGCACGAACCGCCTGAAGAATCTGGTCGAAACGGAACTGTGCGCGCGCTACACCGTCGGCACCGACGTGGTCGATGTCGGCATCGGCACGGGCCGCGCGTCGCTGCCGCTGCTGTCGAAGGGTTACCGCCTCGCCGGGACCGATAGCTCGCAGGCCATGCTCGATGAGTGCCGCAGGCTCGCGGGCGATTATCCGATCGAACTGGTGCCGGGCGACGTCACGGCATTGCCGTTCGACAGCAGCCGCTTCGACACGCTGATGTCGCTGAACGTGATGACCCACTTCCCGCACGTGAAGAATGTGCTGCAAGAGTGGAAGCGCATCGTGAAGCCGGGGGGACGGCTGATTTTCGACATCTATTCGCTCGATCACCTGACGTTTTCGCGCGGCGAGGACGTCACCGTCGAATCGCTGATGGAGCAAGGCGCGGGCGCGTTCAATATGCATCTGGCCACCGACGAACTGGTGTCGATCGCCAATCAACTCGGACTGCGTATCGCCGCCGTCGTGCCTTACGGCAGCCTGTTCAGCGGCGAATATCGTCACTGGCGCATGCCCAAGCCGTTGCAGGACACGCACTGGTGGCGCCGCCAGCTGTCGTGGATCAGCGTCGACGACGGCTTCCTCGAAATGGGTGCGTTCCTCGATCAGGAATGGTTCGGCTGCCTCGCGAACCTGACGACGGGCCGCTACATGGTGGTCCTGGACAACGTCGCCGACGAAGCCGCCAATCGCGCGTGGCAAGCCGACGATCTCGAACTGACGCGCTATCTGGCCGCGGGCCAGGTGAAGCTCGAGCAACTCGCGCCACGCCTGAACCTGTCCATTGATGCATGGCGGGAGAAGTTCGACAGTCTGCTCGACCGCGTGCGCACGCGCCCGATCGCGTATTTCCTGCTGACGACGTTTCTGCGCCGGCCGGATGCAATCGACTGGCAAGATCTCGCGCCACGCAACGGCGCCGCGCTGCAGCGTTGGGCCGACGCCGAAATGCTCGATCGGCAGCTGCAGGGTTTTGCGCATTCATGGCATCGCCAGCCGGCCGTCGCGCCGTTGTGCGAGAGCCACGGCATCGATCTCGGCACGTCGCTGGACTATCAGTTGCAACGCAAATTTGTTTCCCTGTTCGTTCCGGGCACGGGTGGAAGCGGCCAATGAAAAAGACAGCTCTGATTTACGCCCTCTGGTCGAAGAATCTGCCGATTCTCGATCACTACCTGCAAACCCGCGTGCGCGCGGTCATCATGCCGGGCCATCTGATCGACGACAGCGTTCGCCAGCTCGTCGCGAACCGCGGCTGCGAACTGCACGTGCTGCCGACGGACGGCTCGGTGCAGCAACTGCACGTCACGCAACGACTGATCGCGCACTTGACGTCCGGTGTCGCCAGCATTGGCCTTGCCGATGATCCCGCGTCGCGCCAGGTGCTCGAATGCATCGCGACGGAGGCTGCGACCAATCTGCCCACCGTCGAAGGCTGGCTGGACGTCCTGGCCTCGCTCGCGCGCGACTACGACATCGAGATCACGGTGCTCAACGAGGACGTGATGCGCGAGGGCAAGACCCTGGCCGCGTGGTCGCGCGCGCACGGCATTCCCGTGCTGCAGATGGCGCACGGCACGGGAATGGGCCGCGACTACGTGGGCGAAACAAGCCTGTCCGATCACATGGCCGTGGCAGGCCGCCGCAGCGCCGAGTACTTCGAGGATCTGGGCCTGCCCGCCGACCACATTCACGTGATCGGCAACCTGCAATGGGAAATCCTGCCTGCCCTCGCGCAGCAGCGTCCGCAACTGCGCGCGGAGCTTGCCAAGGCGTACGCGCTGTCGGCGGATGACCACTGGATCGTCTGGGGCACGACGTGGAACGCGCATCTGAGCGCGCTCGACAACCGCGACGCCGTCGAACAGATGGAAGACGCGTGCCGCACGCTTCTCGCGCTGCACGAGGCGGGCTTGACCAACGTCAAGCTGATCTTCAAGGACCGCCCGGCCATCGCGTCGCTCGACGCGGCGCGCGAGCAGTTCACGCGTATCGCAGCGGCTAACGGCATCACCGACCACGTACGCTTTGCAACGGACGACGGGCGTTACTGGGCCGCGGGCGCGGACGTGACGGTTTCGTACGAGTCCAATCTGGCGATCGAGAGCATGCTGGCCGATGTGCCCGCCATCAACGTCGTTACGGATTTCGGCGTGGTCGCGGGCGGCGCGTTCGGCGCGAATGACGGCGTGCTCGAGGCACCCGCTGCCGAGCTGCCGGCGCTGATCGCGCGGCTCTTCACGGACCCGGCCTTCCGCGCGGCGTCGCTGTGCCGGGACAAGACGCGTTATCACGATGCGGGCACGGCGGGCGTCGCCGTCCGCGCGGCCGAGCTGATCGGCCGTTGCGCACGGGAAATCCGTCCCGCCGCGCCGCAGTACGTGTGGCAGCAATATCTGGACGTCGAATCCGCCGATTCCGTCGAGGCCTACCACGCGTACGGGCGCTCCGATCTGGTGGCGCTGTTCTCGAACAATCCGCGCACGGCCATCGACGTGGGTTGCGCGGCGGGCAGCACGGCCGCGCTGCTCAAGCAGCGTTTCCCGCAATGCCGCGTGTGGGGCGTCGAGATGAACCGCGCCGCGGCGGCGATGGCGAGCCAGAAGATCGATCGGGTGCTGCTCGGCAAGTTCGAGGATTTCGATCTGGAGAGCGAAGGCATTGCGAAAGGCACGCTCGATGCCGTGCTGCTGGCCGACGTGCTGGAGCATATGTACAACCCTTGGGACGTGATGGTGAAACTGCGGCCGTACATGTCGCCGCAGGGGCAACTGGTGCTGAGCATCCCCAATGTGCGCAACCTGACGTTGCTCGATGAACTGAGCAAGGGCAACTGGACTTACGCGTCGGCGGGTTTGCTCGACATCACGCACATCCGCTTCTTCACGCTCGCCGAGATCCGCAAGTTCTGCCGTGAAACGGGCTACCGGATCACGCAGACACTCAATTCGATCGACCGGCGTCTCGAATCGCTGTGGACGGCCAACCAGGGGCAGGCGCTGACGACCATCGATACGGAGCGCATCACGTTGAAAAATCTCACGCGTGATGAATTGATGGAGGTTTGTACCATTCAGTTCTATCTGGTGTTGGAGAAGGAGGCTGCTGCGCACGCGTGAAGGCCGCGGGCGTCGTTTCCCGTTGGCATCCGCGTGGCGCGTTCGTGGCCGGGGCGGGCGCGCCCGCCCCGTCCTCGTTCCATCGCTTGAAATACCCCGTTTTCCCCACCTTTATCCGCCAATCGCGGCTCGACATCTGCAGGAATAATGGCTACCACTGAAAAAGGGCATGGTGCCCTTTCAGCTGGAGAGCGCATTGGCAGAGGATAGCGACCTCGAGAAAACCGAATCAGCCACTCCCCGGCGCCTCGACCAGGCGCGCGAGGACGGGCAGGTCGCGCGTTCGCGGGAGCTGGTCACGTTCGCGCTCGTATCGGCGGGGTTTTTCGGCGCGTGGGGCATGTCAGGGATGATCGGTGACCATGTGCAGACGATGATGCGCACGGCGTTCACGTTCAATCACGCGAGCGTCTTCGACACGAAGCAGACCTGGGCGGGCGCGGGCGTCGTCGCGCGCGAGGGTGCCTATATCCTGCTGCCGCTGCTCGTGCTGACCGGACTCGCCGCGCTCCTTGCGCCGATGGCGCTCGGCGGCTGGCTGCTGTCGACCAAATCGCTCGCGCCGAATTTCGGGCGTCTGGACCCCATCAAGGGTTTTGGCCGCATCTTTTCGCTCAACGGGTTCATCCAGCTCGGCATGTCGCTCGCGAAGATTCTCGTGATCGGGCTGATCGGCGGACTCGCAATCTGGAACCGGCGCGACGACATTCTCGCGCTCGGCACGCAGCCGCTTCACACGGCGCTCGCGAACGCGGCGCACATGATTGCCGTGTGCTGCGCGATGACGGTCGCGGGCATGTTCGTGATCGCCGCGCTCGACGTTCCGTATCAGGTATGGAACTTCCACAAGAAGCTGCGCATGACCAAGGAAGAAGTGAAGCGCGAGCATCGCGAGAGCGAAGGCGATCCGCACGTCAAGGCGCGCCTGCGCTCGCAGCAGCGCGCGATGGCACGCCGCCGGATGATGGCGAACGTGCCGAAGGCGGACGTCGTCGTGACCAACCCGACGCACTTCGCCGTCGCGCTGCAATACACGGATGGCGAAATGGGCGCGCCGAAGGTCGTCGCGAAGGGCGTGAACCTCGTGGCCGCGCGCATCCGCGAGCTGGCCACCGAACACAACATTCCGCTGCTCGAAGCGCCGCCGCTCGCGCGCGCGCTGTATCACAACGTCGAATTGAACCGCGAGATTCCGGGCGCGCTGTACGGCGCCGTCGCGGAAGTGCTCGCATGGGTGTATCAGCTGCGCCGCTTCAAGGAAGACGGCGGCGTCAAGCCCGTCGCGCCGACGGAACTCGAGGTGCCGCCGGAACTGGACAAGGGCGGCGTATCGGACGACGACGCCGACGAGGAAGCAGCCGACGCGCTCGGTGGCGACAACAATCAAGGTAACGGAGCATCAGCATGAACGCCCGCGCGGGTTTCCTTTCACGACGGCCGGACGCGCTGAACGGCACCAACCTGCGGGCACTGGCGGGCCCGCTGCTGATCGTCATGATCCTCGGCATGATGATCCTGCCGTTGCCGCCGTTCCTGCTGGATCTGCTGTTCACGTTCAACATCGCGCTGTCCGTGATGGTGCTGCTCGTCAGCATGTACACGATGAAGCCCCTCGACTTCGCGGCCTTCCCGAGCGTGCTGCTGTTCTCGACGCTGCTGCGGCTGTCGCTGAACGTCGCGTCGACGCGCGTGGTGCTGCTCGAAGGCCACACCGGCCCAGGCGCGGCGGGCGCCGTGATCGAGGCGTTCGGTCACTTCCTCGTGGGCGGCAACTTCGCTGTGGGTATCGTGGTGTTCATCATCCTGATGGTGATCAACTTCATGGTGATCACGAAGGGCGCCGGGCGTATCGCGGAAGTGTCCGCGCGCTTCACGCTCGACGCGATGCCCGGCAAGCAGATGTCGATCGATGCCGACCTGAACGCCGGCATGATCAACGAAGACCAGGCCCGCAAGCGCCGGATGGAAGTGTCGCAGGAAGCCGAGTTCTACGGCTCGATGGACGGCGCGAGCAAGTTCGTGCGCGGCGACGCCGTCGCGGGCCTGCTGATCATGGTGATCAACATTCTGGGCGGGCTGATCGTCGGTGTCGTGCAGCACGGCATGGACTTCGCCGACGCCGGCAAGACCTACACGCTGCTGACGATCGGCGACGGTCTGGTCGCGCAGATTCCGTCGTTGGTGATTTCGACGGCCGCGGGCGTGATCGTGTCGCGCGTCGCGACCAACGAAGACATCGGCACGCAGCTGACGGGCCAGCTGTTCACGAATCCGCGCGTGCTGATGATCACGGGCTCGATCCTCGTGCTGATGGGTCTGATCCCCGGCATGCCGCACTTCGCGTTTCTGCTGCTGGGCGCCGGCGCGATCCAGCTCGGCCGCATGATGAAGACGCGCGCCGCCCGCAGCAAGACGGGCACGGCGCTCGCCGAAGTGGCGCCGCAGGCGCTCGCGCCGACGGAAGCATCGGAGGCGAGCTGGGACGACGTGACGATGATCGACGCGCTCGGGCTCGAAGTCGGCTATCGCCTGATTCCCCTCGTCGACAAGAACTCGGACGGCGAACTGCTCAAGCGTATCAAGAACATCCGCAAGAAGTTCGCGCAGGAAATCGGCTTTCTGCCGCCCGTCATTCACATCCGCGACAACCTCGAACTGCGGCCGAACGGCTACCGGATTGCGCTGAAGGGCGTCGAAGTGGGCATCGGCGAGGCGTATCCGGGCCAGTGGCTCGCGATCAATCCCGGCCAGGTGACGGCCGCGCTGCCCGGCACGCCGACCACGGACCCGGCGTTCGGCCTGCCCGCGATCTGGATCGACACGAACCTGCGCGAGCAGGCGCAGGTGTACGGCTACACGGTGGTCGATTCGAGCACGGTGGTGGCGACGCACCTGAACCATCTGGTCGTCACGCACGCGGCGGAGCTGCTCGGACGTCAGGAAGTGCAGGCGCTGATCGAGCGGATGCAGAAGGATGCGGCGCCGCTCGTCGACGATGTCGTGCCGAAGACCGTGCCTGTCGCGACGCTGCAGAAGGTGCTGCAGAACCTGCTGGAAGAGGGCGTGCCTATTCGCGACATGCGCACGATTCTCGAAGCGCTGTCCGAGCACGGCTCGAAGATCACCGATGCGCACGACTTGACGGCGGCCGTGCGCCTGTCGCTTGGCCGCGCGATTACGCAGCAGTGGTTCCCGGGCAACGGCGACATCCAGGTGATGGGGCTCGACGCGCATCTGGAGCGTCTGTTGAGCCAGGCGCTGGCGACGGGCACGAATCCGGGTCTCGAGCCGGGTCTCGCGAATACGCTGTTGATGGAAACGCAAAAGGCGATGACGCGGCAGCAGAACCTTGGTTTGACGCCTGTGATGCTGGTTCAGCATTCGCTGCGGGCGATGCTTGCCCGGTTTTTACGGCGTAGTTTGCCGCAGTTGAAGGTGCTGTCTTATGCGGAAGTGCCGGATACCCGGCATGTGAGGGTTGTTAATGTGATTGGAGCGCAATAGGTTTTTTTTCTGTCTGCGACGCTGGTGGTGGGCGCTTTTCGCTTTTTCGGTTTTTCGCCTTTGCGGCGCGGGCGTTGTCGTTGGGTGTTGCCCTTTCGCGCGGGCATCCGCGAGGCGGTGTTTGCTGCGCAGGCCATTTTTTCGCTGGCATCCGCGTTGCGCCTACGCGGCGCGGGCGTTGCCCCTGTGCGGGGCGGCACCTACTTTTCTTTGCAGCGGCAAAGAAAAGCAGGCAAAAGAAAGCCGCTCACACCGCCAGCCCGTGTCGTTTCCCACGGGCCCTCGACGTTCCCGCACTTCGCGCCACAACGCGCTGGCTCATGTTCGCTGCCAGCGTTCTCCCTGTCCGCCTCACCGGTTTCGCGCACCCGTACAACGGACAGCCGTGTCTGAAGTTCGATGTTCCATTGCGGCAAACGATGTGTAGCTTGTCTCGCCGTCCAGGGCAGCGCACGGGCCGAAAACCGCCGTGCACCGAGGGTTTCCCGTGTAGTGCGACGGCCGACACAGAGTTTGCCGCATGGCGGCCGAAATTATGCGGTGTGGCTGTTCGATGTGTGGGTGTGTGAAGTGGGTGGGGCGACCAGAAAGATCGTTGGTAACGAGCGCGAACCAGCGCGTTGCAATCTGAAGTGCGGGGACGTCGAGGGCCCGTGGGTAAAGGCACGGGCTGGCGGTGTGAGCGGCTTTCTTTTGCCTGCTTTTCTTTGCCGCTGCAAAGAAAAGTAGGTGCCGCCCCGCACAGGGGCAACGCCCGCGCCG
>NZ_JACFYJ010000122.1:0-20125 GCF_037126505.1 Paraburkholderia bengalensis | reverse complement strand
CTGCTTGCGGTCATCGCCTTCAACGAATCGCTTCATGAGTCACCCGGTCTCAGCGCGTTGATTTAGTTTAGGCGATCAATGCGTTTTCACACAGGCTGGGTCGGGTCCAGCCGATCGCGGGGCATTGCATCATCGAATGGAGCGGGTAACACTTCCCATACCTGGCAGCCGAAAACCGGAAAAATTTCAGGGCAATACAAATTTAAAGTGTTACCTGCGTGAATCCGTCAATGCAGCATGGCATGTAACACTTTAACGGCCTCTCGTAGATGTGATTGGGCTTGATGAGTCTGCAGTCCGCCGCGTCGCGATGACCGAGCGCAACGAGCAGGCTGAAGTGGCGACCCGGCAGGCATCCGGATCGCTGTCACTGTCTCCCTTGAAAGACTGGACGTCTGACGATGTGTGGTCGATGCTGGGATGCATGGCGGATTCTTCGCTTGGCTTCAGCAGCCCGCTGGAGCCTGCAACCATCGCAAGGCTCTCGGAGATCTACCGCGTTGGTAATGGCGGCGTCTGCGGCGTCGTAGCTGGCGAAAGTGGCGCACGTGCGGCCTGCGGTTCCAGGTTCGGATGCAGTTTCTGCGGGGTCACCGGCGCTCGCGACAAATCGATGGAGTTCATGATTCAGGAGCCGGAACACGCGCACCTGAAGCCGTTGAACGACTTCCGTAACTATCTTCTTGCGATCCAGTGGGACCTCTCACGCCGTGAACTGGTGGGCAGGACGTTGAGCGACGCCGGGTACACGCGGATTCAGGCGGATACCTATCGATTCCTGGAACGCATGGCCATGTTGAAGATGCTCCTTTCAATCGATGCGAACGAGCGGGACAGAGCGGAACGGCATTCGGGGGAGCTGGCGTCGGGCCTCATCGCCGACAATGAGCACAACCGGACGCTGTGTGATCCGCAGTTTGAGTTCGTCACGCCGCAGCAGCTTGTGGCAATCGATTTCTTCCTGTCGATGCACCACTACGCACCGCATGCTTTTCCCGCGATGGCAGCATGGCACGACGTCAACGTGCTGGGTCGCAGATACCCGGTGCCTCACGTTGAGCCAAGGCCCAAGGCGGACATCGTATTGCATGGCTGGTACCCCGTTGGTCAGTACGACCGCGAGGCACCAACGATCGGACTTCGCGATTTCGATGCGGAGCAGTGGAACCGCTATCGGCATTCAGGGCGTGCAGGCTGGTACGCGCGCACTTCAGCGGGGGAGCAAACGGTGTACTTCGAGGAAGCCTCGCAGTTTGAGGTGGATGCGCAAGCCGCTTGCGAATTCGTGACTTGCAGGTACGACACCGCGTTCATGCTGAAGACGCAGAATCAGGACGCAATGGATTCGGCGCGTTTCTGGCTGAACGAAGGCTTCGTGAAGCTGCCGGTCGGTATGGCGCAGCGATATCAGGACATGGCCAAGCGAGGGCAGTATTTCAGCAGACTTGCCCAGCGTCTGAACCTGACACCTGACGAACTGGACACGCACCTGATCGCAAACAGTGTGAGTGACGCGGACCACGCGGCGATGCTTGAACCGGTCTCTCCGCAGTTTGACTTGTTCGCGGCAGCAGCGTAATTGGCGTGCCGCAGAAACCTTTCCAACATCCCCGGGGCCTAAAACCCCGGGGATTTTTTTATGCCTAGATCAGGGACGGTTGTTCGCCCTCGTCGGGAGTGGATGTTGCGCGCTTGCGTGGTGGAAGCGGGTAGGGCTCTGCATGCAATGCGTCGGCCGGCAGCAGTCGCAGGAAAGACCTGGCTTCGTCCGTGCTCGTGCACGATAGCCACTCGAAGGTGTTCGGCTTGCGGAAGCACGACGACGCCGCGCTTCTCCGCCCCGGGCTTGTGAAACCGCTTCATCAACGGATGCTCGTCGGCGTTCAAGGTAAGCATCGTCATGGAAAGCGTCTGTGAGCCGTCCGGGTTCTCCCACGCTCGCCACAGGCCCGCGATCGCACAGGCCCTTTCGTCGGCCAGGCCAATGCGCCACCGTACCGGTTTGCCCGTTTCGTACGAAGGCTCATAGAATCGGTGACAGGGTATCAGTGCGAGTTGAAGCCGGTTCCACGCGCCACTGAAACTGCGCTTCTGATCTACTGTCTCACTGCGAGCGTTCATGGTGTCGAAGACCTTGACGCCAGGCGGAATCCGCTCGCGCGGAACCATGCCAAAAGTCGCAGCGTCGGTCGATAGCTTGCCGTCGACGCGCCGGAAGATCGGCGCAGCGTAATCCTTATAGATCTCGCCGCGGTAGTCGAACGACGGCATTGGAAACAGGCTGAACGCTTCGAATTCAATCTTGCCGGGCGCTTCGTAACTCGTACACACGGGCCTTTCCTCCTCGGTCGTTGGGAGCGGGAATCGGGGAGCTTGCGGGTCCATGCAGAAAGGCGAGCAGGCGACGCTCCGCGTTCTCGTATTGATGAAGAGGGGCGGTCCGAAGCTGTGCGTCGTGAAGGGCGAGAATCGCGGTGTAGATGGAGGCCGACTCGGCATCGAGAGACCAGCAGTCCTCGTCGCCGCGCTCGTGCGCTTTCATCAGCGTGAGCTCGCCGATGCACTCGGCGGCCTTGAACAGTTCAACGGGCGCGTCGCCATACCCGGCGCACTGAAGGTACCATGCCATGTAGGTCGCGCCGGTGAGTTCGTTCACGATGCGACGGTTGCCATGGCCGCGACGCCAGCCGTCGAGTGCGACGTGATATGAGAGTGACCGGTCGCGCGCGACTGCAGCGCTCATCGGCAAAAGCCTGGTCTTGGTGAGTGGCCTGCGCGCCATCTTTCCGTTGCCAGCGCCCTTTCGGCTTGACGCCATCTTGTTCATCCGCTCCTTTGAGTCGCCCGCCCTCATTTGGCGGGTTCATGCAATGGTAGCAGCATGCGGTTAAGCGGCCGGCCGAGCGGGCATGCGCGGCTCGGTCCCGGCGGCTCTTATGCTTTCGTCTGCAGGCAGTGCTGGGCCTGTGCCGCTTCGAGGCTGGCAAACTTGCCTCGGTGGTCGCGGCCTTGCCATAGCAGAAATGCGATACGCCAGCAACGACGTATCGTCCGATGGTCCAGCCGCTTGGGTGCGACCAGCCATAGGGCGATTCCAGCTTCCATTCGGTCTCTGAGGCTGCATCCGACATGGCGTGTCCCGTGACTGATGGTACAGAGTAGGGGGGTCAACCGCGCGAAGCGAGTGCGCGCTCGATCTTCTTATCGGTCTTGTACTGGCTCAGCGCAAACACCGACCATATCGCGGCCGGAATCCAGCCAATCATGGTGAGCTGCAGCAGCAGGCAGATGATTCCTGCAATGGGGCGTCCAATCGTGAAAAATTGAAGCCAGGGAAAAACGAGAGCGAGCAACAGACGCATTTTGATCCTTGTTTGGTTGGTATAGAAAGCCGCCAGCGATCTGCTGGCGATTGAGGCGAACGCTCGCCGCAATTCGGTGATTGAATGAAGGTTGGTAAACTCGCGTACCGTTGTTGTCGCGCACAAAGCGGAAATGCTGTGGACCGTCGTTTTCAGGGCGCTCCAGTTTTCCGGTAGCCGCAAGTATGGTCCGCAACGGCACCCTGATACATCATCCGGTCATACTCGTTGACCACCGCCGTCAGGGCGTCGCGCAACACCTCAGGTAATTGAATACGGCATCGATGTGTTGCGTTTGGGGCCTAGATGCTGTTCTCGCACGTGCCAGACGGATTGCAGAAATGCGAGAGTCGAGGATGGCACGATTGGCGGGCGACCTCATTAAATCGTGCGCCGGAAAGTGCTCCATTCGTGAACGGTCCTCATGCTGAAAAGCCTGCGCCGTGCGGCTGCCACGCATCTGATAACTGCCGTTGTGCCGCTGACGGCTCGAATGTCCGCAGCGGCGTTGCCGTTCGCGCAATGATTTCGTTGATCGCACACCGATTGGCAATTAACGGCCAGGAGGAGACATTCGGCCGACGATCCCCAGGAACCCTCAGCGGGCCACTTCGCTGCCGCAAGCAGCCGTTCGAACGTTCAACTCTGCGCGTCGAGGTTCATCGTAGGTGAAGGACAACGCGGCGACGTGCATGGCCGATCGCCTTGCTCTCCGCGCGCGTCCTTGAACCGGTAACTACATATCGACCGACAGGCATGAGCCCAACCTGATGGGGGCGTATCAAACAATAAATAGTTGAAAATTTCAATTACAATTCTATAATGGCGATTCCGGCTGACAGATTGGCCAAGCGGACGGGAGGGAGCGAACTTGTACTCGGACTTTCTGACCTTCAGGCTGGATCTCGCCAGCGAGTTGCTGATTAGCAGGGCCAATGCGGTATATCGCGAGCAGTGGAATCTCGATGTTCGCGCGTTGCGCGTCCTGCGGCTTGTGTGTTCTGAACCTGACATCACGCCAAAAGAAGTGGCGCAGCGCGCACTGATCGAGAAGACGCTGCTTTCGAAAATTCTCGCCGACCTCGAAGCGCGGGATCTGATCGGTCGTGACACGCACGCAGCGGATCGCCGCAGCGTTGCGTTGCGCGCCACCACCTACGGGTTTAACGTCGCGCGAGACTCGGAAGCGCTGGGTATGGAACTGGAAGGCGAACTGGTCAAGGCACTCAGTGCGAGCGAGCGTAAGTCGCTTGAAAAGCTGCTCGACAAGCTTGCTCGCAGCCTGCTTGACAGCAACGAACACAGCGCACACCCGCGTAGTGGATCCACCGCCAAGGTGTGATCGAGGAGTCGTCATGTCAACACTGATCAAGGGAATGGCAAGCGCAATCGAAAGCCTTTTGCCAGAGCTCGAGACGATCTACAAGGATCTCCATCAAAATCCCGAACTGTCGATGCAGGAGGTTCGGACCTCACGGATTGTCGCGGACTATGCGCAGAAGTTCGGTTATGAGGTCACGCGCGAAGTCGGCGTGACGGGTGTGGTGGCGATTCTGCGCAATGGCGATGGGCCGACCGTGATGTTGCGCGCCGACATGGATGCTTTGCCGATGGCGGAAGCGACGGGCCTGCCTTACGCGAGCACGGTCAGGGCGAAGGACGAAGAAGGGTACGAAACGGGCGTGGCCCACTCCTGCGGACACGATCTGCATGTGACGTGGCTGATGGGCGTCGCACGGCTGATGGCCGAACATCGCGACGCGTGGCACGGCACGCTAATGGCGGTTTTTCAGCCCGGCGAAGAAGTGGGGCGCGGCGCCCGGAGCATGATCGACGACGGCATGACCTCGCGCTTCCCGAAGCCGGATGTGATCCTCGGCCAGCACGTGATGGTCGGTGCGGCGGGTACGGTCGGTTACCGCAGCGGTACGATCCTGTCGGCGGGCGACAGTCTCAAGGTAAAGCTCTTCGGACGTGGCTCGCACGGTTCTCAACCGCAGACGTCGATTGATCCCGTGATCATGGCGGCCTCGACGACGTTGCGCCTTCAAACCATCGTTTCGCGCGAGATATCGCCGCGCGACAGCGCGGTACTGACGATCGGCGCGCTGCAGGCGGGCACCAAAGAGAACATCATCCCTGACGACGCCACGCTTAAGCTCAACACGCGCACCTTCGACGACGACGTGCGTGAATACATGCTGGGCGCGATCCGCCGTATCTGCTGCGCGGAATGCGTTGCATCGAATGCGCCGCGCGAGCCCGAATTCACCACGCTGTCGAGCTATCCGCTGACCGTCAACGACGATGCCACGATCCAGCGCTTGCGCGCGGCGTTCGAAGCACAGTTCGGCGAGCGTGCATATGAAACACAACCCGCCGCGGCAAGCGAGGACTTCAGCGTATTCGGTCGCGAATGGAACGTACCCTACGCGTTCTGGTTCATCGGCGGAACCGATCCCGACGAGTTCAAAAAGGCCTTGAATCCTACTTTGCGCGCAGGCCTCGAAGCGATGCTGTGTGCTGCCGGTGCATGGCTTGGCGAGCAAGAAAAATCGACGTGAATTCACACGCCATCTATACGCTGCTGGACCTGGTCGGGACATTCGCTTTCGCGATCAGTGGTGCGGTTGCTGCACGACAACGTCGGTTGGACCTTTTTGGCATTGCGTCGATCGCGTTCATGGTTGCATGTGGCGGCGGTATCGTGCGAGACGTGTGTATTGGCGCAATTCCGCCAACCGGATTGTCGAACTGGCGCTATCTTGCCACCTCGTTGCTCGCATCTGCGATTGCAATTCTCGCGTATCCGCGCGTGCGCCGTTTGCGCCAACCGGTATTGCTTTTCGACGCGATTGGTCTTGGCCTGTTCGCGGTATCCGGCGCTCAAAAGTCCCTTGCCTACGGACACAGCGCTGAACGGGCGATGCTGCTCGGCACCGTGAGCGCCGTCGGTGGCGGCGTGATGCGCGACGTGGTGCTCTCGCGCGTGCCTGCCATCCTCGAGCGCGAAATCTACGCGTCGGCGGCGTTGCTCGGGGCGGCGGTTCAGACGGGGTTGTCTTATGCAGGGTGGACGAACTGGTGGACACCGTGGTTCGCCACGCTCGTCTGTGTCGCAGTCCGTCTTGCCTCGCTTTACTTTGGATGGCGGTTGCCGGCTTTTCAAGAACGAAAGGGAAACGTCGTCACCGACAAACTGTAACCGTATCAGGGCGCGCTTTGCGAATCGCCGTCGATGGGAATCAACTGGGCTGAAATGGAACGTCCTGACAATCGTATCGATGCGGGTTTGCATGATCTCCGCATCACCCGCTATGGGTTTCTGCTGCTGGACAACTTTTCGCTAATCGCGCTCGGCACGGCAGTTGACCCGTTGCGGATCGCGAACATGCTGGTCGAGCGGCCCGTCTACCAATATCAGCTGATCGGCACCAACGGCGACAACGTGCGTTCGAGCGACGGCATCCGCGTGATGCCCGACCTGCACCTGGCCGACGCGGAAGAGTTCGACGCGGTGTTCGTCGTCGGCCCGAACCCGATTCCGAGCAAAGGCATCGGCGCGATTCTCGACTGGCTGCGCTTGCAGGCACGTCATGGCACGGCGCTCGGCGGCCTCGACACGGGCAGCTATTTCCTCGCGCGCGCCGGTCTGCTCAATGGATATCGCTGCACCATTCACTGGGAAGATCAGGACGTGCTGCTGGAACAGTTTCCGAAACTCACGGTATCCAACCGCCTTTACGAAGTCGACCGCGACCGCTACACCTGCAGCGGCGGCGTCGCGCCGCTCGATCTGATGGTGCATCTGCTTGGCAGCGCGCCCGGCAGTGCTTCGCTTGCGGCGCGTGTGCTCGAACTGCTGGTCGCCGAACGGCGCACGCATGAGCAGCGCCAGGTGACATCGCTGCGGCAGTACATCGGTGCGGAACATGCGAAGCTCGACGAGGCATTGCAGGTGATGGAGAGCAATGTCGAAGAACCGCTTTCCGTCATCGAAATCGCGGCATTTCTCGACGTATCCCAACGGCAACTTGAACGCTGGTTCCAGGAGCGCATCGGTAAGACGCCCGCGCAGGCGTACCTGGAAATCCGGCTGTTGCGCGCGAGGCAATTGCTCTATCGCACCGCCAGGCCGCTAGAAGAGGTTTGTGCACGCACCGGGTTCACATCGCTCACGCATTTCTCGACGCGCTACAGGGCGCAGTTCCGTATCTCGCCCATCGCCGACCGGCGCCGATACCAGAACGCGCTTTGAGCCTTGAGCCGCATGCTACGTCGTGCCTGTTTTGCGTTCGTGATGGTTAACCCTCGATGTCGATTTTAGAGAGTCGCTTGTCGAATCAAGAAAACTTCCGAACCGCCAGACTTCTAACATCCGCTCACACCCACTCGTTTTTTCACTGAGGAGTTGAGCGAATGAAACAGGAGAGCCTGATCCGGATCGAGAATGGCGAGAAAGTAAAGCACACGTTCTCCGATGCCGAATACGCGAACCGCCATGGCAAGCTGCGCGATCTGATGGCGCGCGAGAACATCGACGCGGTGCTGTTCACCTCGTATCACAACATCAACTATTACGCAGACTTTCTCTATTGCTCGTTCGGCCGCAAGTACGGACTGGTCGTGACAGAAAAGAAAGTCGTGTCGATTTCGGCGAATATTGACGGCGGCCAGCCGTGGCGCCGTACCGTTGGCGATTACAACATCGTCTATACCGACTGGCAGCGCGATAACTTCTTCCGCGCGGTGCAGGGCGAGATCGACAACAAGGGGCGCGTCGGCGTCGAATTCGATCAGATCCCCGTCGAGGTACTGCACAAGCTGAAGGCCGCGCTGCCGTCCGTCGAGTTCGTCGATATCAGCGCGCAGACGATGCGCATGCGCATGATCAAGTCGGCGGAAGAAATCGAAGTGATCAGGCACGGGGCAAATGTGTGCGACGTGGGCGGCGCGGCGCTCGCCGCGGCGGTTCACGACGGTGTGCCCGAGCATGAAGTGGCGCTCGCATCGACGCAGGCAATGGTGCGCGAAATCGCACGCCGCTTCCCCGACTCGGAACTGATGGATACGTGGACGTGGTTCCAGTCCGGTATTAACACCGACGGTGCGCACAACCCGGTGACGACGCGCAAGGTTCAGAAGGGCGACATCCTGAGCCTGAACTGCTTTTCGATGATCGCCGGCTACTACACGGCGCTCGAACGCACGATGTTCTTCGATCACTGTTCCGACGAGCATCTGCGTCTGTGGAAGATCAATGTCGAAGTGCATGAAGCGGGCCTCAAGCTGATCAAGCCGGGTGCGCGCTGCTGCGATATTGCCAACGAACTCAACAAGATCTACGCCGAATACGGTCTGCTCGATTACCGCACATTCGGTTACGGTCATTCGTTCGGCGTGCTGTCGCATTACTACGGGCGTGAAGCTGGGCTCGAATTGCGCGAAGACATCGAGACGGTGCTCGAACCGAACATGGTCGTGTCGATGGAACCGATGATCATGCTGCCCGAAGGCAAGCCGGGCGCGGGCGGTTATCGCGAGCACGACATTCTCGTGATCGGCGAGAAGGGCGCAACGAACATCACCGGCTTCCCGTACGGGCCGGAGAAAAACATTATCACGGCCTGAGGGCTCAATGACGGACCGGTCTGCGGCGCGCGCCGCCGCAGACGACTCGAAAAGCAGGAGGCTTCACAGATGTTCTTGAAAGAACAGACGATCGCAGGCTTCGATCTGGAATTGTCTTCCGCGATGCTGCAGGAGCGGCAGCGGCAGGAAGCGCATATCGAGCTGATCGCATCGGAAAACTACGCGAGCCCGCGCGTGCTCGAAGCACAGGGTTCGGTGCTGACCAACAAGTATGCGGAGGGCTATCCCGGCAAGCGTTATTACGGCGGCTGCGAGCATGTCGACGTGGTCGAAACGCTGGCAATCGAACGCGCGAAGCAGCTCTTCGGCGCAGCCTATGCAAACGTGCAGCCGCATAGCGGCTCGCAGGCGAACGCGGCGGTGTATCTCGCGCTGCTCACGCCGGGCGACACGATACTCGGCATGAGCCTCGCGCACGGTGGCCATCTGACGCACGGCGCGAAGGTGTCGTTCTCGGGCAAGTTGTTCAATGCGGTGCAGTACGGCATCGATGCGCAGAGCGGGCTGATCGATTACGACGAAGTCGAACGGCTCGCGCTTGAGCATAAGCCGAAAATGATTGTCGCGGGTTTCTCGGCCTATTCGCGAGTGCTCGATTTCGCGCGCTTCCGTCAGATCGCGGACAGCATCGGCGCGTTGCTGTTCGTCGACATGGCGCATGTGGCGGGACTCGTCGCTGCCGGGCTTTATCCGAATCCGGTTCAGCTCGCGGACGTCGTGACCACGACCACGCACAAGACCTTGCGCGGTCCGCGCGGCGGCCTGATTCTGGCGCGCGCCAATGAAACGATCGAAAAGAAGCTCAACGCCATGGTCTTTCCGGGCACGCAAGGCGGCCCGCTGATGCATGTGATTGCCGCGAAAGCGGTCGCGTTTCGCGAAGCACTCGGCGCGGAATTCGTTGCCTATCAGAAGCAGACACTGGCAAATGCGCGCGCGATGGTGAGCGTATTCATCGAGCGCGGTTATAAGGTGGTGTCGGGCGGCACGGACGATCACCTGTTCCTCGTCGATCTCGTGAACAAGGGCATCACGGGCAAAGACGCCGACGCCGCGCTTGGCCGCGCGCACATCACGGTGAACAAGAACGCGGTGCCGAACGATCCGCAGTCGCCGTTCGTGACGAGCGGCATCCGCATCGGCACGCCGGCAATGACCACGCGCGGTTTCGACGAGAACGACGCGCGGCTGACGGCTGCCCTCGTATGCGACGTTCTCGATCGCCTCGGCGACGCGCAGACGGAAGCACGCGTGCGCGAGCAGGTCGCGCAGCTCTGCGCGCGCTTGCCCGTATATAGCGGCTTATAACGACACGTATTCAGGAGGAGACGCACATGAAACAGAGCGTGGTGATAGGAGAACTCGCGGCGCCCGATTACGCGCGTCGCATCAGCGACGGCTGGCCCGTGCTGATTCCGCTTGGCGCACTCGAACAGCACGGCCCGCATATGTCGATGAACCCCGATGTGCTGCTGCCGACGGCAATCGGAATCGCAGTCGCACAGAACATCGACGCGCTTGTTGCGCCTGCCATTGCCTATGGCTACAAGTCGCAGCAAAAGAGCGGCGGCGGCAATCATCTGTGTGGCACGACGAGTCTCGACGGACATACGTTGTCGTCGACTGTGAAAGACATTCTGAAGGAATTTGCCCGTCACGGCGCGCGCAAGGTCTGTCTGATCAACGGCCACTTCGAAAACTCGATGTTCGCCGTCGAGGGAATCGATCTTGCGTTGCGCGAGTTGCGCTGGGAAGGCGTTCACGACGTGCAGGTGGTGATGCTGTCGTACTGGGATTTCGTCACGGAAGAGACCATTGCGCGCATCTATCCCGAGGGCTTTCCGGGCTGGGCGGTCGAGCATGGCGGCGTATTGGAAACGTCGCTGATGCTGCATCTCCATCCGCATCTCGTTGATCTGTCGAAAGTACCCACGCATGCGGCGGCGACTTTCCCGCCATACGACTTGTTCCCGACGATACCGGAGTGGACGCCTGCGTCCGGCTGTCTGTCATCGGCCGCAGCTGCGACTGCCGACAAGGGAAGGCTGCTATTTGACGTCTGCGTGGAAGGGATTTCGCAGGCGCTGGGTGAAGCGTGGCAAGCGCGTGCGAAAGCATCGCGAGCCTGAATGCGAGGAGAAGAGCGATGAGCACTCGTGAAAGCAGTCATGCGCGACAGGAAGTGGACGCCGACAAGGCGTGGAGCATCGAGCAGCACGCAATCGATCCGATCCCCCGCGAAGATAGGCATGGCACACCCGCCGAACTCTTCAAGATGTGGATCGGCGCAAACACGAATTACGTGGTCGTGGTGACGGGCGCGCTGGCGCTTTCTCAGGGGCTGTCGCTCTGGCAAGCCTTGCTGGCGATTCTGGTCGGCAATGCGTTCGGCTGTTTCGTGCTCGGGCTGACCACCATCATGGGACCGAAAACGGGCACGTCCGGCATCATGACGTCGCGCAGTTCGTTTGGGCAACTGGGTTCGTTTCTGCCGAAAGCGGTTAGCCTGATTTCAGCGCTGAGCTGGTTCTCGATCAATTCGGTCGTTGCCACGCAGGCGCTCGAAACGCTGCTGAAAATGGGCGGGTTTCAGAGTCATGGCGTGGTGTGGGTGTCGCTCGCCATTATTCTCGCAGCGGAAATCGTGCTCGCGATCTTCGGTCACGCAACGATCATCGCGGCGGAAAAGTGGATTGCGATCGTGCTCGCAGTACTTTTTGCTGGACTCGCCGCGTTCGTGTTGCCGCACTCAAGCCTCGCAATCGCATCGCAGGTCAATCACGGCGGCGGCTCGTTCAGCACCTGGCTGATCGCAATGGGCATCGTGTTCTCTTACCCGATCGGCTGGGCTAATTTCGCGTCGGACTACAGTCGCTATTTCCCTGCCGAAACCAGCTGGAAAACGATTGTGCTCGCGGCGGGCGGCGGGCAGTTCGTCGCGCTGATGTTCTGCGAGGTGATCGGAGTGCTGTTCGCGACGGCGCTCGGCGGCTCGCTCGGCGACGATCCCGTGAGCCAGTTGTCGCGCTTCCTGCCGACATGGTTCATCGTGCCGCTGCTGTTCGCGATCATTCTGGGCGGCATTGCGGCCAACGTGCCGAACGGTTACACGGCGGGCCTTGGGCTGCTGGCGCTGCGTATTCCGATCAACCGTATTACGTCGCTTGCCATTATTGCGCTTTTCACGCTCACGTTTCGCGTCGTCACCGTGATCTACGGCCAGTTCTTCGACATGTACCAGGTGTTTCTGAACTACATGGTGTTCTGGACTGCGCCGTGGGCCGCGATCGTCGTCGTGGATTATTTCATGCGCGGCGGCCGCTACCGCACCGACGACTGGATGAAGTGGGGCAGCGGCGCGTACTGGTACACGGGTGGCGTGTTCTGGCCGGGCGTCGTCGCGTGGATGCTCGGGATCGTCGCGTCGATCGTGTTTTCGAACTCGCCGACCTATGTGAGCCCGCTGATGCGCGACTACCTCGGTTGGGGCGACCTGAGCTTCGAGTTCTCGTTATTGACGGGCGGCCTCGCGTACTTCCTGCTCGCGCGCCGGCATCCGCTCTTTCGCACAACATCGGCCGCCGATCGTCTACAACGCGACGCGCATTCCAGCTCGATCTGATATCTGAGCGCCGAACTCACACGCGGGCGCTGCTTGCCGCCCGCGAACCGTCATCGCATCATCAGGTCTGGAGAGCGTCAATGAGTACGAGAAGAACTTTGTCGGGTGGATCTGCGGCTGGCGTGATTGCGCCTTCGGGCGCGAGCGACGGCAGCGCACCGGATGCGGTGAACGAAACCGTCGATCCGAAACTGCTGAAACGCGCGGCGTGGGCGAGCTTTATTGGCAATTTCGTCGAATGGTTCGACTACGCGTCGTATGGGTATCTCGCGACCGTCATTGCGATCGTGTTCTTTCCAAAGACGGATGGCACGACGGGCCTGCTGGCCGCGTATGGCGTGTTCGCGATCTCGTTTATCGTGCGGCCAGTGGGCGGCATCGTGTGGGGACACTTCGGCGACAAGATCGGGCGGCGCGCGTCGTTGTCGCTGTCGATTCTCATCATGTCCTGTTCGACCTTTGCAATTGCGTTGCTGCCGACTTATGCGCAGGTGGGCATGCTTGCGCCCGTTCTTCTACTGCTGGTGCGTGTGATTCAGGGCTTCTCGGCATCGGGCGAATACGCGGGCGCGTCAGCATTTCTCGCGGAATACGCGCCTGCGAACCGTCGCGGCGTCTACACGAGCATCGTGCCCGCAAGCACGGCGGCAGGACTGCTGTTCGGCTCGATCCTCATCGCGTTGCTGCATGCGGCGCTCAGCAGCGACCAGTTGCACAGCTTCGGATGGCGTCTGCCGTTTCTGCTCGCCGCGCCGTTCGGTCTGATCGGCCGGTATATTCGTGTGCGACTGGAAGACACGCCGCGTTTCAAGGCGCTCGCACAGGACCAGCAGGTCGCGCGCGCGCCGATCGCCGAACTGCTCGGCAAACATCGCGCGAAAATGTTGATCGCATTCGGCGTGACGTGCCTGAATGCCGTTGCGTTCTATCTGGTGCTCAGCTACATGCCGACCTATCTGTCGACGGAACTGGGCATGGACGAGACCGCTTCATTCATTGCCGCGACGATCTCTCTGACGGCTTATATCGGGTTGATCTTCGTGATGGGCACGTTGTCGGACCGTATCGGCCGCAAGTCGATGCTGATCGGCGCGTCGATTCTGTTCGCGGCGTTGACGGTGCCGCTCTTCAAGGGCCTGGCTGGCGCGGGCTTCATGATGATCGTCGCGATCCAGATTGCGTTCGGTGCGCTGCTGACGATGAACGACGGCACGCTGCCTTGTTTTCTCGCCGAAATCTTTCCGACGCGTGTGCGCTATAGCGGCTTTGCGTTCTGCTTCAATGCAGCGAACGCGGTGTTCGGCGGCACCGCACCGCTGGTCGCGACGTGGCTGATCGGCGCGACGGGCAGCAAGCTCGCGCCTGCGTGGTATCTGGTCGGGGCGGCGGGCGTCGCGCTGGTTGCGATGATCGGCAGCCGCGAGACCTCGCACTCGCCATTGGCCGACGAGTGAAGAATGATGACGCGCATCGCGGGGAATGCAATCAGGCCGGTGCGCTTCGGCATCGTGCTATTGCCGAATTTCACATTGACGGCGTTCTCGGGCTTTGTCGATGTTTTGCGGCTCGCGAGTGACGATTGCGATTTCAGCCAGCCGGTGAGATGCGCATGGACGGTGGTCGGGGAAACGCTATTACCCGTGAGAGCGAGCTGCGGCATCCAGATCCAGCCGTGGCAAACCTTTGACGAAGCGGGGACGTTCGACTACGTCGTCGTGATCGGCGGGCTGCTGCATTCGGGACCGGGCGTTAGCGACACGACGCTGCGGTTCATTCGCCGCGCCGCTGAAACTTCGTCGACACTTGTGGGCATTTGCACTGGCGTCTTCGCGCTATCGCGCGCGGGCGTGATGGACGGACATCGCGTGTGCGTCAGCTGGTTTCATTACTGGGACTACATCGCGCGGTTTCCTGAAGTCGATGAGCGCTTACTCGTCGCGGACAGGCTGTTTGTCGTCGACCGTCGGCGAATTTCGTGTTCGGGCGGGCGTGCTTCTGTCGACGTGGCGGCGGCGATTCTGCAATTGCATATCGACACCGCGACGGTGCAAAAGGCCCTGCGCATTCTTCTCGTTGAAGATGCGCAGCGGGCCAGCGCGCCGCAGCCGCATCCGCCCGGTACGAAGCCGGTGGACCACCCACGCATCAAACGGGTCGTGCATCTGATGGAGCAACACATCGGGCAGCCGTTGAGTCTGGACGAACTGGCTGCCCGGGTCGACATGTCCGTGCGCCAGCTGCAACGTCTTTTCAAGGTTCAAACGGGTGAGTCGCCGCTGGCGTACGCGAGGCATCTGCGGCTGCGAACGGCTGCATGGCTGCTGAGGCGATCGGATCGAACGGTGGCGGAGATTGCCGCGACCTGTGGCTTCTCGGATGCGTCGCATATGGGGCGCGAGTTTCGCAAAGTACATGGCGTTGCGCCCGGTGCGTATCGGGCAGATCGAGGTCGCTTTGCAGACGACGAGGCCTTGGCAAGCGACCCCATCTCGGCGGGGCATGATTGGTCAGGACGATCATTGAACCATACGCGAGCCAGGCATTAAGAGCGAACTTCGATGCGCGATAAACGGCGCTGTTGCGCATGCCGTTGCTTGACTGAATGTCCGGTTTGCCGCTGCAAACCGCCGTTGACCTGGCTGTGGTCGGAGGGCGGTTCAGGGTCGGCAAGCGTCTTCCGCAAGTTTCCTTGAGAGCTGCCGAGAACGCACGGAGTTGGCTGCAACCGGCGTTGTCCGATTGCTCGGAGTCCATCGTCTTCGCGAGCAATACCGCCAAGGATAACTAATTCATCTCAAGTGACGTAACGAGGCCAGAATTCCACGAGTCGATTTTGTCCGTTGATCTCCATGTACCCGGGCCGTGTTGTCACAAATGTATTGCGGTCTACGCTTGCGCTATAGCAGTGGGTTCTTAGGCGCTGGTGCGGCACTTACCTTGATCGACTCGCGCTCGCCGCGGTGCACTTGTCCTGCTAGCGCGGGTGTTCAATGATGGGCGGCCTGCGCGGCGCGATCGACAAAGCCGAACAGAAATACGGCAAGCGCGAATCCGAGCGCGACCGTACACACGCCGCTCCATCCGGCCCGCGCCCACGCCAAACCCGACAGCGCGGCGCCGAGCGCACCGCCGGCAAAGAAAATTCCTACAAAGAGCGCATTCAACCTGCCGCGTGCCGCCGGGTTGATGAGGTTGATCGCGCGCCGTCCGAGCGTCTGATCGGCGATGACGCCGGCGTCGAGCGCGGCCGCGCCGGCGACCAGCAGCGCGAGCGCGGCGGCGGGATGCGCGGCGAGTGAGAATCCACTCCAACTCAAGCCCCAGCCCGCGCCTGCCGTGCCCAGCACGAGGACAGCCGCGATCATGACGAGATGCGAAACGATCTGCGTCGCGCGACCCGCGCCGCGATCGCCGAGGTGGCCGGCAAGCGGCGTCACGATTGCGCCCGTCGCGCCTGCCAGCGCAAACAGCGCGATCCCTGGCATGCCGAGCGAAAACGGTGGCTGCGCGAGACGCAGCCCGATGGCCGTCCAGAAAGCGCTGAAGGCGCCGAGCGCGAGGGCCGCGAGCGTGGCGCGGCGTTGGAGCACGGGTTCAGTACGCAGCAGCGTCCAGAGCGAGCGCAGCAGTTCCCAATAGCGCGCAGCGGCGTGTGGCGCGTGGTTGGGCAACTGCAGGTACAGCACGACAGCGAGCAGCGCGTCGGCCACCGCCTCGATGCCGTAGAACGCGCGCCAGCCCAGCGAACCGGCGATCACGCTGGCCAGCGGACGCGACAGCAGAATGCCGAGCATCAGTCCGCTCATCACATTGCCGACGGCGCGCCCGCGCCGGCTTTCGGGCGCCATCGATGCCGCCATCGGCACCAGCATCTGGATCACGCTCGATGTCGCGCCCGCAAGGAACACCGACGTCAGGAACAGCCAGCCGGAATGCGCGAACGACGCGAGGGCGAGGAATATCGCGCAGCACGCCAGCGTTCGAAAAATGAGCCGGCGATTTTCGAGCAGATCGCATAGCGGCACAAGCAGCAGCAGACCGCCGGCATATCCGAGTTGCGGCAGCATCGCGATCAGGCCGGCGAGTTCCGGCGGCAGCGCCAGCGCGCGGCTGACGGGTCCCGTTAGCGGCTGCGCCGCCGACAGATTCATGACGACCACGCCGACAGACCCGGCGAAGAAGAGCATCAATGGCGTGGTCAAGGTCGAGGCGAGTGGCGCCGACGCAAGGGTCGCAGGTCGTAGCGAGGGCGTTGGCGCGACACTGCGCGGACAGGTTTCGGCAGGCTGGTTCATGATCTGACTCCGCGGGATTTGGTGCGGCTTATCGTAGGCGTGGCCGCATTATGCGACAATTGAAATATCTCGATAATGTTTATGCGAGGTTGTTTTGAACACGCGTGACTTAGAGGCGTTCGTGGCGGTGGTGGAAGCCGGGTCGATGGTGCGGGCGTCGGAGAAGCTGTTCTTGACGCAGCCTGGCCTAACCCGCCGTGTGCAGAATCTGGAGGCGATGCTCGGCATCGAGTTGCTCGACCGCCAGAACAAGCCGCTCAAGCCGACGGCGGCGGGCAACGAGGTGTACGGGCTTGCGCGCACGGTGCTGCGTGCCGTCGACGGTCTGATGTCGGTCGCGTCACCCGACAGCGAGCCGACGGGCGAGTTCAGGATCGGCGTGCCGCCGTTTCTCTCGGAGCTGGCGCTAGAGCAGCCGATCGACCGTTTGCGCAGCGCGTTTCCGAAGCTGACCTTGCGCGTGACGGCGGGCTGGTCGCCGGGTCTGCTGCAGGGTATTGAGCAGGCGAAGGCTGATGCTGCTGTCGTGCTGCTGCCCGAGGGCGCGCCGTTGCCCGAGGCGCTGACGTCGACGCGTCTTGCATACAAACCGACTGTGGTCGTTGCCCCACGATCATTCGGCATCACCGATGAGCCGACGTCGCTCGCCGCGTTGTCGGGCTATCCGTGGGTCCTGAATCAGGATGGCTGCGGGATGCGCTCGGCGCTGAGCCGCGCGATGGCGGTGGCCGGGCTGCCGTTCAATGTGGCCGTTGAGGCGTTCGGGTCGGAGTTGCAGTTATCGTTGGTCGCGCGTGGGCTGGGGGTTGGCTTGGCGGCGCCGGAAGTGCTAGCGCGAAGTGCGCTGCGCGGGGCACTTCAGGTCGTCGATGTGCCGGATTTTCGTAGTGGGCTCAACGTGTGGCTCGTGCATGGCGCGTTGCCGGGGCGGCTAGTGCGGCCGGTTGAGGTGATGCGCGATGCGTTGATTGAGAAGCTCGAGAAGGATGCAGGATGCGGAAGCTTCACTGCGGCTGGCGGGTGATGGTTCGGAGCCATATGAGGAGCCGTGAATCCCGCGACCAATGCAGGCGGGGCCAAGCAGCGGACGATCGGTGGCGGCGGTGCCTACGCACTCGTAAATGCTAGCGTATTGCTGCTCTATACGGATGCCCGCTTCGAATATCACGACGAATAGAGGCTGACGCTCGAGAACTTAAAAGTCTCGCTGGCAGCATTCGAAAACATGCCGGCTTTCGAATGCTGCCGACCGTCCCCGATCTCCCTCTGGGCATTTACTCGCAGTGCTCCATCTCGCGCCCGTTTCCTTAAGTGCGCAGGCGCGTACCAGGCGGCAAGACCGCTGCTTGCCACGTTTTTACTTGCATATGACGCTCAGACGAACCTGAGAGCTCCGGTGACTACCGCCATTCGGCGGTATATCTGTTTCCTGGCAGGATTTACGACTCGCCGCATCTCTCGACACGCCGGCTCGGCTGGTCCGTCGCTGGAGTGGATGAACTGGGCTCGATGAACGGGCTTACGGAACGAATACCATGCGGCGAACGAAGGCCTCCCTTAGCCGCCCGCCAGTGCGAGCAGTGACGTGGAGCGCAGGATGGTGAACTGGCAGAGCAGAAGTCCGGCCGTGACCACGTCGTTGATCGCAATGGCCGAGTTGTAAACGGGCACAAAGGCCCACGGTGCTGGCAGTGGTTTGCCGGCGAGGGGCGCCAGCGTCGCGAAGAGCGCCGCCGATACGATCAGCGTAATGTATGCTGCCCGCCGCTCGTGTGGCTCTGGCCGTGCGGTCGAAAGGAACAGCCCTGATGGCGACATCAAATCGCCCATCCTGCGTCTCCCGACATACTCCCGCAGCGCTGCACCGAAACGTCACCGTCCGTCGCCGACATTGGCGTGGTTTCGCGACCGGCGCCGACATAGGCTGCATATAAAGTGTTCAGCGCGTGTTCAGAAATAGATGCATCAATTCTGGATCATATCGAGCAGGTCGTTGCTACTTACTTCCTGTCATTCAAAAAGACTAAATGGCTGGATAAACTTACCGGCGAGATAACCGGCAAGCGCGCAGACCGCGAAAGGCTGCTGCGGACGGCGAACCGCCCGCCGGAAACACGAATGGTTTGGCTTTCCGAGGAGTTAAACCATGAGCACCGATGAACTGGAAATTCAGGATCTGCTTCATATCGAGGCGGTGGTAACCCGCCTGGAAAACCTCAACCTTGCAGCCTGTGCTTCGGAACATCGGTTCATCACCGATCCCGACTACTGGCACAGACGGCTGCTGGGCACGTGCGTCGTCGCCAGCTCAGCGCAGGTCATCACGAAGAAACAGGATCTGCTCGAGCGTCTGTCCGCGATATCGCGTCGCCTGGGGGGATGCATGCACACCGCTAGAGTTCAGTACAGGGGATATTCTCTCCAGCCCCTGGCGGCCTACGAGAGCGGCGAATACGTCGCGATGTTTATCGTGCAGTCACCCGACGGGAGGGAAAGGGCATCGTCGGTACTGGGCAGTTTCGGAAACCCCGATGACGCAAGGCAGTTCGCGCTTGAACGCGGCATGGCCGAGGTGGACAGCGCATGTCGCCACATGTGAACCTGATAAGCCAATTCCCCTGAAACTGCAAGGCATCCGGTCTGCCAACACATTCAGGCAGGCGCATCTGGCCGCTCAATGCCAAGGATTGTTGACGCGGCTCTCGTCAGGAGGAAGGGACGTGATAAAGGTTCTACTGGCAGACGACCATGCGGTGGTACGCGACGGATTGCGCCACGTCCTCCTCGACGCCAGCGGGTTTGAAGTTGCTGGTGAAGCGTGGGACAGCGCGACGACCGTCGCGATGGTGCGCTCCGTCGGCGCAAATGTACTGCTGCTCGATCTGTCGATGCCCGGGCAAAACGGTATTGAGCTCATCAGGCAGATCAAGGACGAGAACCCCGCCCTGCGGATTCTGGTGCTGACGATGCATGCGGAGCACCAGTACGCAGCGCGGGCCTTCAAGGCAGGCGCATCGGGTTACCTGACCAAGGAAAGCGCGAGCAGCGAGTTGCTCAATGCGATCACGAAAATCGCGTCCGGTGGGGTGTATGTAAGCCTGTCAATGGCCGAGCGGTTCGCCCAGAACCTGAACGAACCGGCGGAGGCAATGCCCCATCAGCGGCTATCCGAGCGCGAGTTCGATGTCTTCAGA
>NZ_JACFYJ010000121.1:0-20246 GCF_037126505.1 Paraburkholderia bengalensis | reverse complement strand
CCGCGCGCGTCGGCGCCGGCGTTCTGCTGCGCGCGCTCGCTCGCGCGCCGGTCCTGCTCGGCGATCGAATCGGCGCGTGCCTTGACGGCGGCGTCGTCGGGATACGCGGACAGATACGCCTGGAAGAGCGGCGCATCCGATGCGCGCACGCCGAGCCACAGCAGCGCCTGACGCCAGCTCGCCTTGGCCTGCGCGCCGACGATCGAATCCTTCGACAGCTGCGCAAGCTGCTCGATGCCCTCGCGCCGGTTCGCCTCGCGATACGTCAGATGCTGCGCATAGGCGAGCGCGAAGCGCGGGTCGTCGCGATGCTCGCGCGCAAGCTGCTCGAGCCCGCGCCGCGCCTCTTCCCAGCCTTGCGGCGTGGAGCCGAGCGACTGGTAATACTCGAGCGCGAGCTGCGCGTTGGCCGGCTTCGGACCGAGCGCCTGCCGGTAGGCCTGCGCCGCCGACGCCTGCTGGCCCGCCTGCGCGAGCCGACGCGCGTCGTTGACGGCCTGGTCGGCCGGGCTGGATTCGCCGAGGCGCCGCGCAAGCTCGTCGATATTCGGATAATTCGGCGCGGCCTGACGCAAGCGCGCGAGATACTGCTGCGCGCCCGCGCCGTCCTTGCGGTCGGCCATCACGATGCCCATTCCGTACAGCGCGTCGGGCTGTTTCGGATCGATGCGCAAGACCTTCAGCCACGCCTGCTCGGCCAGGTCGCCGCGACGATGCGCCTGCCAGTATTTGCCCTGATCGATCAGAACGTTCATCGGATCGTTCGGTTGCGCCTGCGCGAATGCCGGGGCCGCCGCGCTGGCGCCGAGCGTCAGCGCTACGCCGATTACGAGCGCGCGTTGGCGGATTGGCATGTGTTCTCCCAACGCGGCACGAGGCGGCCATTTTCATCGAAGCGGTAGCGGCCGTCTGCGGACCCTGTACCGAAGAGCATCAACACCTCGTCGTAATAGACAGGCTGGTTTTGAGTGGGCTGACCTTGAGCGGACGGCGAGACGCCTGGCGCTGCCGCCGTCATCGCTGCCAGATGCGTTTGCGCGAGCCCCGCTGCGCGCGTGTCGCCGAGCGCGCGGAAATACGGCAGCAGCCCGCCCCAGAAGCCGATCGGGCCTTCGCCCGTCGCGCTGCCCGTGGTGGTCGCGACTTTTTCGGGCGGCACGCCCGTCGCTGCAATCCGGTCGCGCATGCCGTGCAGCGCGGCGAGCCAGGGCCTCGCGAGGGGATCGGCGCTCGCCGTCAGCCCTGCCCACAGATAGACGCGGATCGCATCGTAACTGCCTAGATCGCCCTTCTGCGGATCGACGACGAACTGCCCGTCGCGATATGCCGCCCAGTCCGGCGCGAAGCCGAGCGGAGAGGTCGTCTTGACGAGCTTGAATGCGTTGTCGGCGATTTGCGGCCAAGGGCCGTCCGGCGACTGCGCCGCGAGCGCGCGCAGCAGCGGCAACGGCAGATAGCTCGGGTTCAGGCGCGTCGTGTTGCCGCTGCGAAAGCCTTGCGGGCCAGGCAGCAGCATCGGACCGAGGCCGCGCAGATCGGCGACTTCCTGCTTCTCGATCTGCGTGGCAAGCGCGTACGCGAGCTTCGTGTACGCCGGCTCGCGCCACAGACGCCCCGCTTCGAACAGGTCATACGCGATCCACAGGTCCGAGTCCGCCGCCGAATTCTGGTCGAGCACACCATAGAAGCCGTCGGGCTTCCTGCCCCACTGCCACGCAGGCAGTTTCACGTCATTGGCATCGAAGCGGCCCGCCGACAGATTCGCGCGCGTCCAGCGCAACACGCGGTCGAAGGTCGCGCGATCGTTCGCGACGAGCGCGAAGAACATGCCGTACGACTGGCCCTCTGACGTGGTCTGCTGCGTGGGCGTCGAAAAGTCGACGACGCGTCCGTCCTGCTGCACGAAGCGCGACACGAACGCGCGATACGCGGGCCAGTCGTCGCAGGCGGCGGCATGCGCCGGGCTCGTGAGGCCGGACATGATGCCCGCGATCGTCAGCATGGCGCGCAGCAGCGCGCAAAACGCGACGGGCATGCGCAACGAATGCGAAAAAATACCTGCCCGCATGTCAATCCTTCAGCCGGCGCGCGGCAACCGCGCGCAACAGCCGGTAGAACACGGCCGCGATGATCAGCGCCGCGAGCACGCCGCCCAGCAGCAGCAACAGCGGATGCACGGACAGCGCCCAGCGCATGTACTCGACCGGCGACAGATGGCCGACGTAATAGACGTCGCCGTTCGACACGACTTCGAGCGTGCGGCCGCGCACTACCGTCAGTCCGCCCTGGATCGACTGCACGAGATCGGGGTCGAGCATCGCGTTGGTCAGATCCGTGTCCGACTGGCCCGGCGCCGAGATCAGCGCGACCACGCTGCGGCCTTTTTCGAGCGGCGACTGGAAGCCGGTGATGATCGCGTCCCCCGACGCGTTGACCAGCGACAGGTCCGCGCGCCCCGCCGTGCGCACACCGCCGCGATCGCCGTGCCACCAGTTCGCGATGCGGAACGATACGTTCGAGAACTGCATGCCGCGCGTGTCGCTTTCGGCGGAGAACGGCATCGCGGCCTGCCATGTGCCCAGTAGCGGCTGCTGGCCGGGCGCTCCGATCACGAGCAGGTCCTTGTCGGCCAGACGCTGCACGTCGGCGGCCGTCGCGACGGTGACGCCCGTCACGGGATACGCCGTCGACGCCCCCATGCGGCCCATCACCATCAGATACAGGCTGTAGTCGCTCGGGTTCGCATTGGCGGGCAGGATCACGGCCGTCTGCGACAGGTCGGCGAGCTTCGTGAACGGCCAGCCGCTGTTCGCGAACGCGGCCAGATCGGGCAGCGCCATGTAGTGCGGGAACGACGACAGATCGATGGTCGAGTCGGGATCGATCTCGCCGCGCACGTTGTCGACGACCTGCCCCTGGCATTCGCCCGTCTTCGGCATGTCGTAGTAGAAGTGAAAGCGCAATTGCGCCTGCGACGCGAGCAGATGCGGCGGAATGTAGATGACCTTCGACGTCGGGGCCGTGTTGTCGGGCAGCATCCGGTTCAGATAGCGGCCGAGATCGAGCATCGACGACGACTGCGCGGGAATGCGCAGCGCCTGCACGAAGTTGTTGTTGACGCTGATGTTGAGCGTCGAGCGGTCCGGCGCGGGGCGCACCGTGAAGCGATAGCGCAGGTCGACGGGCACGCCCTTCGTGCGCCACGTGAACAGGTCGGGCGCGATGCGCAGGTCCACGCGCACCACATCGGCGTTGTAGCCGCGCACGGACAGATCCTTCGGCACGGTCAGCTCGCCGAAACGCACCGGGCGGTCGGTCGGCAGCCAGCCGGGCGCGTCGTACGGCTGTCGCGCGCGCGGCGTGTCGACGTGCGTGATCGTCTGCACGGTGCCCGACAGCGCGGCTTCGCCCAGCGACAGCGCGTTCGCCGCGACCTTCAGCTCGCGTCCGTCGCGGCCGAGCACGAGCAGCAGCTTGCCGTGCGCGGGCGCTTCGCGATCCACCACGGCGAGCATCGGTCCGTTGATGGCGGGCAGCGTGACGCCGGCGGGACGCTCGTCGTTGGTCGCGAACACCACGGCGTTGCCCGACAGCGGCGCGTTGTCCAGTTGCGCGGGAAACAGCGCGCCGCGATAGCCGGCGAGCGAGCCGAACCACGACGCCACAGCGCCCGCTGCTTCAAGCGCCTGCGACGACGGCTTCGCGGCGAACACGAACGGCAGTTCGAGCCGACGAATGTCGCGCCGGTCGAAGAACGGCAGCGGCAGCGCGCCGAGATCGGGTTTCGTCGTGAGCGACGCGAACGTCAGGTCGAGCGTGCTCGCGTTGCTGACAGTCGCCCACAACGCGCTGCTCGCCGGGTCTTCGCAGCCCTGCGTGTAGTGGCCGATCAGCTGGATGTTCAGGTGATTGAACTCGGTGATGAGGCGCGGCTCGAGCGGAACGTCGCGCGCGAGCAGCGTGCCCGCCTGCTCGCGCGGCACGGGCAGCGTCGCGGCGACTTCGCCGTTCACCAGCACCTTCAGGTGCGACAGGTTCGACAGCAGCGACGGCGAGTAGCTGTAGATCAGATGCAGGTTCGCGCCCGTCACCACTTCGTCGGCGCGCACCGAGAACGGCACGCCGTTCTGGCCGTCGACACCGCGCAGTTGCAGCGGATCGAGCGCGCCCAGTTGCGCGAACGTGAAAGTCTGCCGGCGTCCGCCCGTCACGGCCGTGCCGTTGTCGGCCGTGGTGGGCATCGTGTCGCGGCCGTTGCGCACGACGGCGAACGGCGACGGCGTCGGCTCGGCGAATGCGGGCTGCTGCGCCGCGCGCGGATCGACAGGCCGCGCGGCGGGCAGCGGCGGCAGTCCAGCGCTCGTGACGTTGGTGGCGTTGGGGGAAGCAGAACTGCTCGACGGCGCAGCGGCGAGCTCGGCCTTCGTCGCGGGAATGGCGCCAGGTGAGGTGGCGGGCGCAGCGGCGGGAGCAGCCGCGGAAGCCGCCTGCACGGCGGGCAGCAGCGCGCCGAACAGCAGCACGGCAGCCAGCGCGGCCCGCAGCGGCAAGCGCCATCCGTCACGCGCGCGGGCGCGTGGACCGAGACGCAAGCCAGCCGTCTTCGCCGCCGGAGAAGCGGCGTCGTATCGCATGAACCCCATCGTTATTTTCCGTTCTTCGTATCGTTTGCCACGGCCTTGCGTCGCGTGCGCAGCGTGCGCAGGTCCGCGTACAGGTGTTCGAACAGCCCCACGATGCCGCCCAGCCCCACGCGCATCACGTGCGACAGGCTCTTGAGCGGCGTATCGACTTCGCGCCCTTCCGCCCAGCTCGTCCACGCGTCGGCGCGTGCGAACGTGCTCTGCACGAAGTCGAGTTCCTGCTCACGCGTCATTGGCGCGAACTTCAGGCCGACGCGGCCCGGCACCGAATAGGTGACGTCGGCGGGAAACACGAATTCCTCATGGCCGCGAAACAGCGACACGACGACGCTCTCGTGCAAAGGCACTTCGATTGCGGCGGGCAGCTTCAGCGCGACGCCGCCTTCCGCGTAGTCGACGGTTTCGCAGACGAGCGTGCGTCCCGTCGAGAAGCGCAGCGAAGCGGGAATGCGCATCGCCACGCGATGCGTGGAGCGCACCTGGCGCTGCTCGCGCGCCGCCGCGACGCTCGCGCCGAGAATCAGCATGTTGTAGCCGGTCCATGCGAGGTTCAGCACGGTTGTCTGCACCTCGCTGTGCGAACTGGCGTTGAGCGCGATGTGCACGCAGCCGACGACGAAGCCGATCAGGTTCAGCGCCAGCAGGATCAGATACGGCCGGGAAATGCCCCAGTCGAAGTACTGCTCCTCGATGCGTCCGCCCTTCGCCGTCACGTTGAACTTGCCGAGCTTCGGGTTGATCAGCGCGAGCAAGGTGGGGGCCGTGATGTACGACGCGAGCACCGATTCGTACACCTCGGACCAGAACGAATGGCGGAAATGCCGCTGCATCCGCGAGTTCGTGATGTTCGCGTGGAACATGTGCGGCAGCGCGTAGATCGCGATCGTGCCCGCGGCCGCCTGGATGATGTGCGCATTGAAGAACAGGAACGACAGCGGCGCCGTCAGAAACACCAGACGCGGGATGCCGTAAAAGAAATGCATCATCGCGTTCAGATAGCAGAGCCGCTGGCCGAACGTGAGGCCGCCGCCCGTGAGCGGATTGTCGATGCGAAAAATCTGCGTCATGCCGCGCGCCCAGCGGATGCGCTGGCCAATGTGGCCGCCGAGGCTTTCCGTCGCGAGCCCCGCCGCCTGCGGTATCGCCAGATACGCCGTGGTGTAGCCCTTGCGATGCAGCTTGAGCGCAGTATGCGCATCTTCCGTCACGGTCTCCACAGCGATGCCGCCGATCTCTTCCACCATCGAGCGGCGCAACAGCGCGCACGAGCCGCAGAAAAAGGTGGCGTTCCACAGGTCGTTGCCGTCCTGCACGAGGCCGTAGAACAGCTCGCCCTCGTTCGGCACCTTGCGGAACGTGCCGAGGTTCTTTTCGAACGGATCGGCGGAAAAGAAATGGTGCGGCGTCTGCAGCATCGACAGTTTTGTGTCGCGCAGAAACCAGCCGAGGCCCACTTGCAAAAACGAGCGCGTGGGAATGTGGTCGCAGTCGAAGATCGCGAAGTATTCGCCGTCGGTGACCTTCAGCGCCTCGTTGATGTTGCCCGCCTTCGCGTGGCGGTTGTGCGAGCGGATCGTCCACGCCACACCGACTTCCTCGCAGAACGCCTTGAACTCGGGACGGCGGCCGTCGTCGAGCACGTGAATGGAGAGCTTGTCTTTCGGATAGTCGAGCGCGATGGCAGCATAAATGGTCGGCTTCACAACCGACAGCGGCTCGTTGTACGTGGGGATGAAAATGTCGACGGTCGGCCACGTGCTGCGGTCGAGGGGCAGCGGCAACGGCTTGCGCTTGAGCGGCCATGCGGTCTGGAAATAGCCGAGCATCAGCACGAGCGCCGCATACACTTCCGCCGATACCAGCAGCAGCCCCCAGACGGCGTCGAGGGGACGCTCCCAGTAGGTGGTTTCCGTCAGTCGCCAGTACATGTAGCGCCCCGTCGCGATCACCGACAGCATGATCATCACGAGCGTCGCGAAGTGCCCTTGCGCACGCCGGAACAGCATCGCGCAGACAAAGCAGCAGATCGCGAACGTCAGCTGCTCGCTAAACGCGAGCGGCACCGTGAACACGAAGAACAGCGCGCCCAGCGCGAACAGCACCAGCAGGATCGTGACGGGCAGGCTGCCCAGGATGCGCCCGTCGATCAGATGCGATGCGAGACGGTCGAAGCGCGAGCGTCGCGGCGGCTCGGCGTCGACGGCATCGAGAATATCTTCTTGCGCCGCGCTCATGCGACGTTCCTTGGCTGCTTCGCCTCGCCGTTCAGGCGCGCGTCCAGCCAGTCGCCGCACGCGCGCAGATCGGCGGCCGCCTGGCTGTGCGGATCGTAGTGAATCACGGTGGTGTCATACGCGAGCGATTCGCTCACGCCCTGATCGAGATGGATCACGCCGGGAAACAGATGCGCGGACAACGAATCGCGCAGCACCTTGACGACGTCCTTCGTGAGACTGCGGCTCTGGTCGACCTGGTTGATCACGTAGCCGTAACCGAGGAACGCGCCGCGCGGCACGCAATACGTCTGGATCAGACGCTCCATGTGCGGGATCGCGGCGTATGACGCGGCATCCGCGATCACGACGTTCAGCACGAAGTCGGCAGCAAGCAGCGCCGCGCGCGTATAAGCCGTCGCGCCAGGCGGCGTGTCGATCATCACGATGTCGTTCGCGTCGAGCGCGAGCGATTCGAGCGCTTCGCGAATCAGGTGCGGATGGCTGTCGAGCCGCGCTTCGAACACGCGGCGATCGTCTTCGTTCAGCGCGCCGTGCGGCAGCGCCGTGATTGCGTCCAAACCGTCGAACATCACCGTGCGCCACGACGCGCCCGCGAGCGTCGCGCGCGAGATGCCGTCGAAGTTGTCGATGGGAATGCCGAGGTGCAGACGCAGTGCATTCTGCGGATCGAGGTCGACGGCGATCAGCCGGCGTCCATTGGAACCGAGCACCGACGCGAGATTGGCCGCGAGCGTCGTCTTACCGACACCGCCTTTCGCCGAGACAACTGAGACCACTTTCATGCGTCACCATCCGTTTTACTGCGCGATCTCAGACTGTCGCGCAACGAACGAGCGGGCGCCGCCGTTCCGCGCGAAAGACGCGCGAACAGGGTGGCAAGATTCTTCGACTGCGGATGACCGGCCAGTTCGTGCTGCGCGGCGCGCTTGTCACTGAACAGGCCCGCGAGGATCGAACCGCCTTGCTGCGAAGCGGGCGTCGGCGGCACGGTCCGGGCGCTTTGCGCGAAGGGATGTTCAATGGAGGCGCGAGCGAACGGCTGGCCTTGCGTCGTGCGTGCTTCGCGCTGCGGTGTGGCGAACGGCGACGCAGCGGGCGGCACATCAGCGGCGGGCTGTGGCGATACGGGGATCACAGGCGGCATGGACGACGCGGACGACAAAGGCGGCATCTGCGCGACAGGCGCAACGAACGCGGGCTGCATCCGAACGGCCGAAGCCGGCGGCGTCTGAACCGGGGACGCTTGCGCCGCACGCGCCGCCGTCTCGACAGCGCACGCCGTCGACATGCTCGCCGCGTTCGCGGCAGCGTTCGCACGATCCTCGGACGATGCGGCAGCGGGCGGCGCGCTGAAACGGCTTGCGCCCGCTTGCGTCGGCGCGACGGGCGGCGGCATCGACGTGTGACGATGCCCGCGTGCAAATAGCGGCGGCCTCACCGGCTTCGACGCCCCGGCATCCGTGGCCGCGTTCGACGCGTCGGCCGCGCGCGTGTCGTGAGCAACCGAAGTCTCGCGTTGCGCGTGTGCCCCGGAAACTGCGCGTCCCGCCTCGGGCACCGGTCCGGTATGCGCGATGTCGAGCGCGTTCAATAGCGGCCAGCGCAGTGCGGCATGCTTCGCGTCGTCGTCGCGCGCCACTTCCTGATATTTCCCGGCGTCGCCACCGAAGCGCCGGAAGAGATTACCGACGTCATCTGAAACGCTCATGTTGTTTCCCCTGCGAGTCCTGCCCGTCTGTGCGCCCCAACAGCGCGACGACCGTCATTCCCGGCTGTTCACTATATGGTTACTGTTAACGTCGCTGCCCCCGGCAAGTTGAGTCAGCGCGCGTTCAGCAACCTGAATTCGTATGCATGAGCACTGCTGCTCTCGTATTGCTGCAACGCCAGTGAGCCCGCGCCCAGTTCATGCAGCCAATGTTGATAGGCGCCTTCCAGAAACGCGGCGGTCCATGGCGCGGCCCGTTCGCCAAATGCGGCAAGCGGCGCGCAACAATGCTCGATGGAAAGAAATTCGTCCTTTTCCGCGAGACGCACGAAGCCCCAGTCGAGTTCCGACCAGATGCTATTCAGAAATGAAGCAAGGTCGTCGAGCGTCGCGCACTCGCCCGCAGGATAGTTCGTGGCAAAGCGCGCACCGATGCGCGCCATCAGTACGCGCAGTTGCGATGTGTCGAGCTGCGTCTCGAACTCTTCGGCGAGCGCGGTGAGAAAGCCGCGCCATTGCGTGGATGGCTGATGTCGCGTGTAATAGTCGAGCAGAGTTGCCGTGTGTTCGTCTTGCATGTCCGAGAGGTTGATTACGAAGGCGTATGGTTGACCGGATCGCACTGGTAAACCAGTACCGAACACCACTATGCAAACAGACTATCTGTTTGACGAATCGGGCTAATGGGCGTCGCCAGCATAGCATCGTTCAGATGACTATTTAAAAGCAACTGGCACAGTTTCTGATGTGGAAACCCGACGACGGAGCGATTATTTTGCGCTTGCTCTTTTACGTCGGCTCTGTTCATCCCGATTGAACGGACGTCCGCGTTTCCTTCCAGATCCTTACGCGCGGCGCTTTGATTGAATCACTGCCTTTGGAGCCATCGATGAAGATTAACGACCAACGCGCCATTCAGTTTCTTGGAGAAATTCGCAAGCCGCTACTCGTGCTGCATAAGGCCATACTCGATCACGAGCGCACATTGTATGAGAAGGAGTTCGGCCCCGTCACGCCTGCCGCCTTCCTGCAGGTATTGATCAATGGATCGGGCTTTCGCTGGCTGAGTCCGTTATCGGCGGTAATCGCCAATGTCGACGAAATTCTCGACGACGATAAAGCCACCTCCGCCGATCGCGTCGCGGCCGTCGAATCGGTCGTGGGACTTTTTTCGGAGGACGTGCCGGGCAATCTATTCTTGCCCCGCTATCGGCAAATCTTGCAGCACGACCCTGGCATTCTTCATGCGCATGGCGGTATTGCGCCAATATTGAAGTCGCTTGAATGACGCATGATTAGCTAACTTGTTTGTCTCGCATGTGAGTCGATGATTCTGAAACGAGTTGGGACGATCGACTCAAATCAACATCACACGTACTCGTTTAGCGATGGAGTTGAAAGAACCATGACGCAATGGACGCTCGACCGGACCTTCACCTTTCGCGATCAGATCGTTCGTTATACGACCTTCGGCGAGGGGCCGGCCCTCGTGCTGATTCATGGCACGCCGTTTTCGTCGTGGGTGTGGCACCGGATTGCGCCGTATCTTGCGCAGAACCGCAAGGTCCATATGTACGATCTGCTGGGCTATGGCCAGTCGGAGCAGCGCGAAGGCGAGGACGTGTCGCTCGGCGTGCAGAACGGCCTGCTCGCGGCGCTCTTCGAACACTGGCGACTCGATGCGCCCGATGTCGTCGCGCATGACTTCGGCGGCGCGACGGCGCTGCGCGCACATCTGATCGATGGCTGCGATTATGCGAGCCTCACGCTGATCGATCCCGTCGCGGTTGCGCCGTGGGGTTCGCCGTTCGTGCGGCACGTTCGCGGGCATGCAGCCGCTTTTGCGGGCTTGCCTGCGTATATTCACGAGGCAATCGTCAAGACCTACATTCGCGGCGCGCTGGCGAAAACGATCGCCGACGACGACCTCGCGCCTTATGTCGCGCCGTGGCTTGGGGACGTCGGGCAGACTGCGTTCTACCGGCAGATCGCGCAGATGGACCAGCGCTTTACCGACGACGTCGAAGCGCGTTATCCGCAGATACGCTGCCGCACGCAGATCCTGTGGGGCGAAAACGATGCGTGGATTCCCATCGAACGGGGACGGCACCTGGCCAGCATCGTACCGGATGCGCGCTTTCAGGCGGTGCCCGGGGCCGGGCACCTGATGCAGGAAGATGCGCCGGAAGCGATCGTCGCGGCGGTGTTACGCTGGATCGATTAACCGCGACGCATGCGGCCTCAGCCGCGCGGGCGCGGCAGGAAAGGCATCGGATCGATTGGCTTGCCGTCATGCCGCAGTTCGAACAGCACTGAGACGCGCGAGTTGCTTTCGCTGCCCATCTCGGCAATCTGCTGGCCCTTGCGCACGATATCGCCCGTCTTGACGAGCAGCCTGCGGTTATGCGCGTAGGCCGTCAAAAAGTCTTTGTTGTGCTGGACGATGATGAGGCTGCCGTATTCGTTCAGCCCCGTGCCGGCGAACATGACCTTGCCGTCGGCGGCGGCGCGGATGGGGTCGCCCGGCTTCCCGCCGATCTCGATGCCGCGCGTCTCGCCCGGCTGAAACCCCTCGATGACATTGCCCTGCGCGGGCCAGATCAGCGACACGCCTTTCGCGTGGCGCGCCAGCTCGGCGTTGACTTCGCGCGATTCAGCCGCGCTCGGTGCATTCGTGACGGGTGCGTTCGTGGCGGGCGCGGGAGCGGCGTTGTTGGCGTCGACGGTATGGCCGGCGTTACCCGCGCCGCCGCCCGACGCGCTGCTCGCGACCGTGCCCGACGCGGCGCCCGCTGTCGCGGCCGCAGCCGCACCCGCAGCCGCTATCGTGCCGCTCGTTGCGCCCTTCGCATTCGAAGCGCCGTCCGACGCTGCAGCAGACGCAGCAGATACAGCAGACGCGCCGGGCACGGCCACCATCTTCACGGCATCCGGCGACGACATCTTCAGCGCCTGACCGACATGCAGCCGCGAGGACGGCTTCAGGCGATTCCACGCGACGATCTGCTTGACCGTGACGTTATGGCTGCGCGCGATGCGTGCCAGCGAATCACCGCGCCGCACCTTGTAAACCACGGGCGGCACAGGTTGAGCGACCATTTGCGTCGCGGGCGCAGCGGGCGTCTGGTCGGCGGCCGTCGGGGTTGCCGATGCTGCGTCGTTGCTCTTTGCGTCCTGCTCACCGACGTGCGCGCAGGCTCCCAACATCAAGGCGAGCGTCAAGCTCGCGAAACTGGCCCAGGTTCTGTCGAAACCATTCTTCGACATAGGTTCTCCCGCGTTATTCGTTCACAGTCCGGATGCGCAGCCCAGTCGACGGCAGGCGCGACGGACACCCGCAGACGGCGGCGCAGCATGCCGCCTCGTTGCGGCCTCAACTTTCCGGCATCTCCCTGGCTTGGCGCCGGGTGCGGAGCCGCGTCATACGCGACGCGATCTTCCACTAAAAGGGACGGATAGCCGGATAAATCCAAGCCGCATTGTAAAGTGCACGCGCCAGAAAAACGGGGCACGCAAACACTCTGATACAAAATGTTGATGGGCAGTATCGTTCGCCTGATGGCGCGTCGCGCAACGAGGCGCCGCCGCGCTTCGAATGGAACCGCTCAAGGTCATATCGGCAACGCGTGCGCGAAACTTGAGACGGGCGCACCGCTGCCCCGCGCGCTGCCCTCATCAAGGAGATCGACATGCCCGGCCCTGCCGAATCGAAAACCATCAGCGTGACGATCGCGCGTGACTGGCGCGAGGCGTACGCATTCATGGAACATCCGCTGTCGTTCGCGCAATGGGCGTCCGGGCTCGGTAAGCCGTTGCGCGGCGAAGGCTCGCAGTGGACCTTCGAGAGCGCCGATGGCCGCCCGGTGACGGTGCGGTTCACGCCGCGCAATCCGCATGGCGTACTCGATCATTACGTCGCCGGCGAACCCGGAGACGAAGTCTATGTGCCGATGCGAATCGTCGCGAATGGCGACGGCGCACTGGTTCTGCTAACGCTGTTTCGCACCGCCGCCATGAGCGATGCTCAATTCGCCGCGGACGCACTGTGGGTCGAACGCGATCTCGCCGCGCTCAAGCATTTTCTGGAGAAGCGGTAGCGCTCATGCCCGCACGATCGTCACGCCGAACGGCTCGAATGGTGCAATCGCGGCGTCGGGCGTGCTCTTTTCGACGATGATCGTACTGGCAGCGTCGATCCCCGCAATCATGTACGCCGACGCGGCATTGAGCTTCTCCGATGACGCGAGCACGATCGTCTCGGCCGCCCTCGCCACCAGCGCCCGTTTGACGTACGCCTCCTCCAGATCGCCCGTGCTGAGCCCCGCTTCGGCATGCACGCCCGTCACGCCCATGAAGTACAGATCCGCGCGAATGTGGCCAAGCGCTTCGATCGCGGCCGCGCCGACCGTCACCATCGAATGGCGGAACAGGCGCCCGCCGATCACGATCACTTCCAGCTCTTCATGTTCGGCCAGCTCGACAGCGACGTTCGGGCTGTGCGTCACGATCGTCGCGCGCAGACCGGCAGGAAGATGGCGCGCCAGCTGGATGGCTGTCGTGCCGCCATCGACGAACACGATCTGTCCAGGCGCGATCATCTGCGCGGCAGCCCGGCCGATCGCCGCCTTGGCATCCGTGCCGATCGCCCGCCGCCCCGCCAGATTCGCCACCGCAGGCGACGAAGGCAGCGCGCCGCCGTGCACGCGCTGCAGCTTGCCCTGCGCCGCAAGTTCGCGCAGGTCGCGGCGGATCGTATCCTCCGAAACGCCGAATGCTTCGCTCAACGGTTTGGCGAGCACCTGACCATCGCGCTTGAGCGCGTCGAGTATCGATTTCTTGCGTTGAGAGGTCAGCATCGTATCCGTCTGATGAAGCGTATCATGCAACTGCACGAATATTCTTGATTTCGCACGAAACTGCACGATACCATCATTCGACGACGCGGCTCAACCCGGCCGTGTCGTCGCCCGATTGCACGCTGCGATCGGGCAAGCCGGGTGCGGGAACAAGGAGCGCTGATGAGCGAAACCGCCGAGCGAGTGCGTATCGTCGACGTGCAGGTGCTGTCCGACGACTGGTACGTGCTGAAGAAAACCACCTTCGACTACCGGCGCGCCGACGGCAGCTGGCAGCGGCAAAGCCGCGAAACCTACGATCGCGGCAACGGTGCGACGCTGCTGCTCTACGATCCGCGACGCCGCACCGTCGTGCTGACGCGCCAGTTCCGCCTGCCCGCTTTCGTCAATGGGCACGAAGGGATGCTGATCGAGACGCCCGCCGGGTTGCTCGAAGAAGCATCGCCTGAAGCACGGATTCGCGCGGAAGTCGAAGAGGAAACCGGCTACCGCGTCGAGTCGGTGCGCAAGGTGTTCGAGGCGTTCATGAGTCCCGGCTCGGTGACGGAGAAACTCTTTTTCTTCGTCGCCGAATACGATGCCGGCGCGCGCGTGAGCCGCGGCGGCGGTATCGCGGACGAGGGTGAAGATATCGAGGTGATGGAACTGCCGATCGACGACGCCCTCGCGATGGTCGCGCACGGCGCGATCATGGACGGCAAGACCATCATGCTGCTGCAGTACGCAGCGCTGCATCTGTTCGCGCGTTAGCGCGACGCTCGGCAATAAAAAAAACCTCGGGCTTCATATGAAGCGCGACGGGAAGCGTGGAAATCAGACGACACGAATGTCTCTTGCTCCATCGCGTGATCAGAACTTGTGGTGAATGGCGGCACGGAACGCGAGCTGATTCGACGTCGACGAAGGCGCCTGCGTGCCGAGGATGAACGCGTTGTCCATGATCGAATTCGTCGTGTCGCCAGCGACCTTCTGATACACACCCTGCACGTAGAAGTCCGTGCGCTTCGAGACGTTGTAGTCTGCCATCAGGCCGACCGTGTGCACCTGCGGCTTCACGCCGCCCGTCGATGCGTCGTAGTTTTCGAGCGTATACACATACTGTCCGCCCACATAGAACGCAGGCGTCACCTGATACTTCGCGTTCAATTCGAGGTTCTGGAACTTCAGCGGATTCAGCGTCGCACCCGGCGCGACGATCGCGCCCGGCGTGCCGAGATAGCCGTTGCCCGTCGGGTTACGGAAGTTCGAGTTGGTATATGCGAAGCCGACCGTTGCCGAACCGAACGTATCGTTCACGCCCGCGCCGAACACGCGCATGCGCTGTGCGAGTTGGTTGCGATGGCGCCGCCAGAGGTCGCGCCCGTGTTGTCTGCCTGCAGATAGACGGCCGCGAAGAGAAGACCGCCCGTCGTGTATTGCGCGCCAAAGCTGTTCTGGCGGTTGTCGGCGAAGTTAGTGTCGTTGCTGAAGCTATACGTGCCGCCGAACTGGAAGCCCGCCATGTCCGGCTTGCGTACTGATCGGGCTGTTGACGCGGATGCGAGAACAGGTGCCCGGACCAGTTGCCCGTTCGACGTCGTTTGCGCAAGATAGTCGACGACGGAATCGTATTGACGGCGAGCGTGATCCTACCGAACTTGTCGTTCGACACACCAACGTACGCCTGACGGCCGAACATGCGGCAGCCCTGACCGAGACGGCCTGCGTTCAGGTCGAAACCGTTCCCGAGTTGGAAGATCGCCTTGTAGCCGCCGCCCAGATCTTCTGCGCCCTTCATGCCCCAACGGCTGCCTTGCGCCTGGCCGCTCTGCAGTTCGACCACGCTGTGGCCGCCGACGCTGTTCGTATCGTCGATGCCTTCATCGATCACGCCATACAGCGTGACAATGCTCTGCGCGAACACGGGCGCGGCGACCCCCCGTAGCGGCCAGCACGATGATCTGCTTCTTCATTAGACGATCGCCGATCTTGGTAGCGGTATGGGTTGGCGCGTTTGCAGGTTTGACTTTTTGATTCGGCATGCCTACTTTTTATTAAGCTTTGCCGTCCTGCTTGCCCGCATCCCTTATTCAGGGAACATCCAACGGGAGAGATGCCACCCGAACGAAAACTCGCCGTCCAGTTGAAGTCGTGGCAACTGTAAAAATCGTTGTGAAACGCCCACGAATGGTGCATCAATTCGCGGAATTGAATGCGTCTGTCAGGGACATTCGATATTTCAGCGCCCGTTTTCGCTAAAGCTCCCCTGCACGAAACTTCGACACCGTGAATCGGAATCGTCCGATAGGACTTGCGAAAAGGGATTCGTATTCTCTGCGCCTCTATGTGGCGCGCGCTTAGCTAGCGACAGAGATTCGAACCAGACCGTTCATCTCAATGCTCAACCGCGCTTCGCGCCAAGGCTCACCGATACGCGGCCGGGAGGCATTGATGAAAACGACTTACCACGATGTTTCGCGTATTCCAAACCGCGCCCTTTCAAATCAGACCGCGAGCCTTGGTACTCACGTTATCGGGATCTTCGTCTTCGACGGATTTTCGATGCTACCGGCCGTGGAAGTCGTAGACGTATTCGACAAAGCGAATCAGGTCTTGGCTGTTGCAAATGATGTCGCGGCTTGCTACAGAACGGTGTTCGTTTCGAGCCACGGTGGTTGTGTGTCGAGTTCGGCGCGTATCGATGTGTTGACGCAATCAGTTGAACTGTTTCGGTCGGGTCGGGCAGTATTTGTCGCAAGCGGAAAAATGGCTGTAAACGCTACAAAAGATACGCTGTTCAGTGAATGGCTTCGCGGCGCCGCGTCGCAAGTTGATGAGGTTTTCGTTATCGGAAACAGCGATGCTTCGTTAGATGCCCGCAGAGAGTGCAGCCAAACTCAAACTTCACGGATGCCGAGCGCTGCCGACTTCCAAGCAACCGGTCCCACAGGAAACCACACATCCGATCACGCATCGCGCTCAGCGGTGCGGCACGCGCTTGAGATGATCAGGCAGGACTTTGGTTTGTCCATATTGCGACGAGTGCTCGAACATCTTCCTGATACTGGGTTGCCGGAATTCAATGCGATCGCAGCCAACGGTGCCAAGTCGATCAAGGAGAAGATCCACGAGAGCGCGCGGTGGATCACGCGTAACTGCAATAGACCAATTTCAATTACGGTAGCCGCGCAGACGGCAGGAATGAGCGACCGCTCGTACTTGCGGCATTTTCGAGCGGAAATGGGGGTGAAACCGTCCGAGCATCTGCGTCGGTCACGCGTTGAGTTGGCTGCGGCCATGCTTATATCAAGTGACTTGCCGGTCGACAAGATCGCACGGCGCTGCGGACTGACGAGTGGGGAATGCCTTGCGAGACTTTTTCGGCAGGTTTTGGATATTTCACCGACGGAGTATCGGAGCCGGCTGGTTTGAAGACATGACATCCGCATCAACCAAACGGCATCCTTTTATTCTCATTTCCTGATATACGCGATGCTTACACCCATTTCAAAAGCAACGGATTTCGTCTGCATTACCAGCGCCGCATATGTCTCGCAGAAGATCGTCTTTCACGATCAAATCGATCTTTCACACGTCGATGCTTTATTAGGCCTCCTCGGTCTCGCACTACCGTTTATCACATTTCGTTCAGCAAGGGTCTATCAACCTTTCCGAAACGATTCGGCAATCTCGCGCGCTGTCCGGACATTGGTTGCATGGCTAGCGGCTCAACTCATCCTCGCGATCCTGTCTAACCTGTACCCGGGCGCCGCTCTCCGAAATATTTGGTTGCTATGGTGGACAGTCATCGCCGCGTGCGCACTTATCATCGGCAGGTGTATGATTAAAGCACTACCGACCGTCTTCCGTTCATGGTGGTTCTCTCCTTCCCGAATAGCCATCGTCGCACCCTCCGGCGCCAATGCCAAACTCCTGGAGCGCATAACCTTTCAAACGGGGGACGCATTCGCCGCAGAGTTAATATTCGATCCATCACTCCCGCACGATACGATGATCGATCGTATTCCGGTCGTCTACGAACTTCAATCCCTGATTAATGCTGTTCGGACCGAAAAACTGCGCGAAATCTGGGTCCTGAACTCCCCTTTCCAGCCGATTTCGATCGAGCCATTGCTTCATGAATTCGAGCACGAATACGTCAATATACGAGTCCTGCCGTTATTGGACGAATGTGGACCTATAAGGTCGTATTTTGGTGATTATCGCGGCATCCGCCTTTTAAACGTTAAGGTAACTCCGGAACGTGGCTGGGGGACTGTCGCAAAGGAAATTTTCGATCGCATCTTCGCACTGTGTGCGCTGTCGTGCCTTTCCCCGCTATTCGTTGCCATCGCATTCGCCGTGAAACTGTCTTCCCCCGGACCTGTTCTGTTCCGGCAGTATAGAAAGGGAATGAATGGAACCATATTCTCAATCTATAAATTTCGAACAATGTATCAAGGCGCGGATATCCCAGGCGCTATTGTTCAAGCACAGAAAGGTGATGCGCGTGTCACTAGGATTGGACGATTTTTGCGCAGTACCAGTCTCGATGAACTTCCTCAATTCCTTAACGTTCTGGAAGGTGATATGTCGGTCGTCGGACCTCGGCCACATGCGGTCGAGCATGACGAATATTATAAAAATTTAATCCAAGACTATATGTTTCGATATCGTACAAAACCCGGCATTACTGGACTAGCGCAGATCAACGGCTTCCGCGGCGAAACCGCGCAACTTGAAAAAATGGAAGGTCGGGTAAAATTGGACGCTTATTATATCCAGAACAGGACATTTTGGATGGATATGCAGATTATCGCACTAACCATGATCAAAGGCTTTTCAGGAAAAGGAGCTTATTAAAACGACTTAACATCCATCATGTTGGATTCCAATGTCTTCACTCCTTCGCAGCCATCTTTCAAACTTTATCGGCTCCAAGCATACGGGCGGTCGCTCATATGCTCAGAGTCAGCGCTTCTCCGAATACGCCGTGTTGAGCGCCCGTACTAACAGTGAACGTAGAGCGCTTCCCACCGCAATACGCGATAGGGACGTGCCTAACCTCGACCGTAGTTATCTTCAAAACGAACGATATCGTCTTCGCCTAGATACGCCCCGGACTGCACCTCAATGATTTCAAGTGGTATTCGCCCTGGATTCTCAAGACGATGAGTAACACCAAGCGGGATGTAGGTAGATTGATTCTCTGACAGCATGAAACTTTCTTCGCCTCGGGTTACGAGTGCCGTACCGCGCACTATGATCCAGTGCTCAGCGCGATGATGATGCATTTGCAGCGATAGTTTAGCTCCAGGGTTCACGACGATCCGCTTGACCTGAAATCGATCACCGTTGTCGATCGAATCGTATAGTCCCCAAGGGCGATGGATTTTCCGATGCTTGACGGCCAGTGTGTTGCGCTCACTTCGCACCCGATCGACGACTTTCTTCACATCTTGTACATACGACCTGTCCGCAACAAGCACTGCGTCGTCCGTTTCCACCACGATAAGGTCGCGTGTGCCCACGCATGCAACGAATCGTCGTTCCGAATGAACAAAAGTCGACGAGGCAGCTTCAAACATGACTGCACCGCCTTGGCCTACATTGTCGTTTTCGTCCTTTCGCATGATCTTCCAGAGGGAATCCCATGAGCCCAGATCAGACCATCCGGCTACCACCGGAACGACAACGCTACTGCAGATCGGATCACGGCTTCCCAACTTCTCCATAATCGCGTAGTCGATCGAATCAGACGGGGACGATTTGAATGCCTCGTAGTCTAATCGCACAAACGATCCGTCAGAAACGCTTTTCTCATATGCAGCACTGCACGCTGCATGGATTTTTGGTTGGAACTGTTCAACAGCCTTGATCCATACAGATGCGCGCACAATGAAGATCCCGCTGTTCCATAGGTATCGGTTCGATTCGACATACTGCTTCGCAATATCCAGCGCAGGCTTTTCTATGAACCCATCGAGCCAGCGAGCGTTCATCACATCTTCGCCCGTCAGTGCTTCACCGAGTCGAATATATCCATAACCAGTTTCCGGGGATGTAGGCACTACACCAAGCGTAACAAGACGGCCTTTCGCCGCGTGCACGATGCCCACATTGACGGCAGCCTGGAAGCGTTCAATATCACGAAATGCGTGATCCGCTGGCATCACAACCATGATGCCGTCTCCTTCTGATTCGATGATCGCAACTGCTGCAACGGTTAGCGCAGGTGCGGTATTCCGTGCCATCGGTTCGAGCAGCAGCTTATACTGCTTTCCGCTCGCCCGTAGTTGCTCCGCAGTAGTAAAGCAATGCTCCTCGTTACACACGACGATCGTTCGGGAAGCGATCTGGTAGCTGAAATCAAATCCGTCCAGACGTCGTGTTGTTGACTGAAGCAACGACTCTTCCCCGATCAAGGAAATTAATTGCTTCGGATATTGTTCGCGAGACACCGGCCATAGCCGCGTGCCCGACCCGCCGGCAAGAATCACAGGATGGACTTGGAGCGACGTGTCAGACGGTCCGTCCATTTTCATTGGTTGCCGGTCGATCGGTAATTCAAATGATGCGGCCATGAGGTGCTCCCAAAATGTAAAAGAATCGCGCATAAAAATCGTTGTATGCAAACGTTCAAGTTTCTTTGCCCCGACGTCGCGTTAGATCGTGATGCTGTGATCGTGTGCACTGGTTGTGAATCCTCGTTGGCCGCTCGGACGCCACACTGGCCAAAATCCTCTCCACCCCTTCCACGTACGCCTGGGTACCAAACTTCCGCACGGCCGTCTGATAGCCCCTCGCAACAAGCCTGTCGCGC